>CAMPKR010000304.1 GCA_946887345.1 uncultured Bacteroidota bacterium
GTATCTCCGTGGCCCGGGAAGTGTTTAGCACAGGCCATTACGCCGTTATCCTGCAAAGCATGCATATAGGCGAGGCCCATTTGTGCAACTCGTGTTTTGTCTTCACTGAAAGAGCGGAAATTGATGATGGGATTGTTGGGATTATTGTTGACATCCACTACCGGCGCGAAATTGATATGCACTCCCAGCCGGTTGCATTGTTTAGCTACAGCCACGCCCATTTCGTATACCAGGGCACTGTCGCGGGTGGCGCCGAGCATCATCTGCCGGGGAAAGTTCTTTACGCCTGTGAGCCTCATACCCAGTCCCCACTCCGCATCCATGCCTACCAGTAGTGGCACGTTGGCCATGCGCTGGTATTTGTTGTTCAATGTTGCCTGGGCTTCGGGAGTGCCCTGCATGAAGATGACGCCGCCTATCTGGCGATTCTGCAGCAGTTCAGTAATCTTGTCTTCGTTGTAATCGGGGCCGCCGGAATAGGCAGCTACCATGAAGAGCTGGCCGATCTTTTCTTCCAGGGATAATTTGCTATAGGTTTCGCTTACCCATTGCTGGCGGGAAGTTTGTGCCTGTACGCCCGGGGAAGAAAATGAAATAGCTATTGCAGCCAATACTGCAGCAAAGATTTTTGTTAGCGGCATAATCAAAAATAACTTTAAAAGCCGAGGGAGCATTTTGCAGGGTGCTACTTTTTTACAGTTTTATGAGTTAAAAATGTGAATAAGAGCACGTCCCCGGCTACCGTTCCGCTGGTATATTTCCCCTATTTTTGCGGCAAACCGATTTTGCCGCGTGCCCGACGTAATCCAGTTATTATCAGATCATATAGCCAACCAGATAGCGGCAGGCGAGGTAATACAGCGCCCCGCCTCAGCGGTGAAGGAACTGCTGGAAAATGCGATTGACGCGAAGGCAACAGAAATACAGCTGATAGTAAAGGAAGCGGGAAAGGAACTGATACAGGTAGTGGACAATGGCGTAGGTATGAGCCCCACTGATGCACGCATGAGCTTTGAGCGGCATGCAACGTCTAAGATCCGTAACATTAATGATCTGTTTACCATACGTACAATGGGGTTCAGAGGTGAGGCGCTGGCTTCTATTGCTGCCGTGGCACAGGTGGAGATGCGCACCCGGGTAGCTGATATGGATACCGGTACCCGACTGGTGATAGAAGGCACGGAAGTAAAAGTTGCCGAACCTGTAGGCACACCGGTGGGCACGAGCATTATGGTGAAGAATCTTTTCTTTAATGTGCCTGCCCGCAGGCATTTTTTGAAAAGTAATACTACCGAGTTCAGGCATATAATAGATGAATTTATCCGTATAGCCCTGGCTCATCCGCATATTGGTTTCCGACTGTTTCATAATGGTGTGGAACAGTATCACCTGGAAGCGGGCAACCTGAAGACAAGAGTGGTATCGCTGCTGGGCAACTCGTATGAGAAAAACCTGGTTCCTGTAGAAGAGCAGACGGACCTGCTGAATATAAAAGGCTTTATAGGCAAGCCGGAAGCGGCTACCCGCACGCGCGGCATGCAGTTCTTCTTTATCAACAACCGCTTTATACGCAATGCCTACCTGAACCACGCGGTGGTGAACGCCTATGAAGGGCTGATAGAAAAGGAAGCTTTCCCTTTCTACGTCCTTTTCCTGGAAGTGGACCCGGCGAGGGTGGATGTGAATGTGCACCCTACCAAACAGGAAGTGAAGTTTGAGGACGACCGCCTGATGTATACTTACCTGAATGCAGCTGTAAAGCATGCTCTTGCACGGTATAATATTGCTCCTTCGCTTGACTTTACATTGAGCCCCGAAATACAGCAATTATCTTCTGTACAACTACCCTCTACAGATAGTGATAAAGAAGATGTGCAAAAAGGATACCTGTTCAATAATTTTTCGCAGAAAGGGCAGGCTCATTTTATAGATAAAAAAGAGGGACTGCGGCACTGGCAGGAATTATATGCAGTAGCGAGGCAACCGATAGCTGAACAGGACGTTATATCCATTCCTTCACAATCCAGCCTGCACAGTGACAATGATGAGCCTGCAAACAGCAAGAATGCGCTGCTGGTGCAGGGCTCCCTGCTGCTCACTACCGTTAAATCGGGGCTGATGCTCATACATATACGCCGTGCGCAGGAACGTATATGGTATGAAAGACTGCTGGAAGAGTGGAACTCGGGCAACACACCGTCTCAGCAGCTACTGTTCCCGATCTCTTATGAAGCCGCCAATGCAGATGCCCTGCTATTAACGGAGGCCTTGCCAGACCTGGCCCGCATAGGTTTTGATATTGCTCCGTTTGGGCTTAAGGATTTCGTGATACAAGGAACTCCTACTGCCCTGCCTTCCGGTGAAGAAAAAAACCTGCTGGATGAGGTTATAGAACAATTGAAACACGGCGCGTCAGACGCTGTGGAAAATAAACGGTCTGAACTGCTGCTGACTCACATGGCACGCAGGCTATCGCGTAATAAACATTCTATACAGCAGCCTGACGGCCAGCAAGCCCTGATTGACGAGCTATTTGCCTGCTCGCAGCCGGAATACACCCCTGATGGCAAAAAAGTGTTCTCCATTATCCGTAAAGAGGAGCTGGATGACCTGCTGGCCTAATTCCCCAAGAGTACATTGGAACGGTTTTTATACCTGTTGTAATTATTCAGCATTAACTCAATAAAAACTACGGGCTTATGAGAAACAAGACCATATATGTAGCAGGGAAAATGTATGGCCTGCCCGAATCGCAGGTAAGAGAAAAATTTGAAAAGGCTGCTGCCGACCTTGAAGACAAAGGCTACAGGGTGGTGAGCCCTGCCTCTGACATGCAGCGCGGCATGAGCTGGGAAGACACTATGCGGCACAGCATTAAATCGATGCTGGACTGTGACGAGGTTCATCTTTTACCTTGCTGGCAGGAGAGCAGGGGGGCGCAACTGGAGCGTGATATAGCTATCCGCCTGGGCATGGACGTTGTTTACCACTAAGAGATTAAAGCTGCTGCCGCAGCTTTTTTTATGGGGCATTCAAAAAAACCGACCAGCTATTACTGTCTTAGTTAACCAACGCATTATCAAGCCATTAATACGGGTATCAGTGCTGCCACGTACTCAAAAAATACCACTTAATTTGTATATACTTAATGGCAAAGTGTTTCTACTTTTGCCCTGAGATATTTGCACAGTATCATACAGAGGGTATTTGCAATCAATCCATTTAACCAACACAGCTTTATATGAGAAAATCTACACTCGTTTTTTTATTAGCCGCTTGTTTACCCCTCGTTGTCGATGCCCAACGCTATTTGGGTGTTTCCACCGGCAACTACAGCGGAACCAATGCCATATACCTGAACCCGGCTAACCTCGGGGATTCACGGCACAAGAGTTTACCTGCCAACAGCTATAGTATTAGG
>CAMPKR010000305.1 GCA_946887345.1 uncultured Bacteroidota bacterium
TCCTACAAGTCGGTCTTGCGACTCCTGCGATTCTTTCCTGTACTGAGCGTCTGCTGTCGCGTTAAGAAGCAGAGCAATTGCCGATAAGATCAGTATTTTCATAAGAACGGTGATTTGCTAAGTTCCATGAGCTACTCACGGCACGCCTCAACTTGCCTGCTAACTCTGCAAACAATTCGTGGGCGCTGTGCATGCTCGCCATTATGCTGAGCACGACCAGCATCAAAAATTGATAAGCTAACTCTTCATCTACATTCAGAAAATACCTTGCGCAGCACGTCATTAATCCTGTCATTTGTTTCATAATCCTGTTCTTTCACTATCAATTCTATATACGCAGGTTAAAAACTATGCCAGCCCTTATTAAATAATGCTTTGCTTGAAATATCTTCGAGACCGATTCTGCTTAATGAAGACCTTGCTCAAAACATATGCTCCCGGCCTTATACTGTTTGTCATTAGCCTGGTGATAGGCATGATGGTCTACAAAGATTACGGTGTCGCCTGGGATGATCCTATACAACGTGATCTTGGATTAGTGAGCTATAACTACGCTTTCCATAAAGATCAAACGCTAAATACGATAGCTGATAGGGACTACGGCGTCGCCTTTGAGCTTGTATTGATAGGAATTGAAAGATATCTTGATCTGTCTGACTCCCGCGATATTTATTTGTCGCGTCACCTGTCCATTCATGTTTTTTTTCTGCTAAGTGCGTTCATGGCATATGTTCTATTTTACAGGCTTTTCCGGAGCAACATCATTGCCTGCCTCGGTTTCCTGGCGCTGGTTTTTCATCCCCGTATATATGCTCATTCATTTTTTAATAGCAAGGATGTCCCCTTCTTGTCCGCTATACTTATTGCCATAGTGTTCGCGCATTTCGCTTTTACCGAAAGAAGAATGTTGTTGTTTTTTCTGCTGGGCCTTTGCACGGGCTATGCTACTGCCATTCGTATTATGGGGGTGATGCTCATCCTCATTATTTCCTTCTTTCTTTTGATTGATTTTATATCGTCGGTCAGGAAGAGAAAAGAAGTGCTTCATGCATGTTTGAGGACTGTTTTCTTTATGCTGGGAACCACGCTTATGCTCTATGCCTCCTGGCCTATACTTTGGGAACATCCTGTTGACGAGTTGGTAAAATCCTTTAAAAGCTTTTCACACTACGCCTGGAACGGGCAGGTACTATTCAATGGTGTAACTGCGCCAGCCGATCAACTGCCCAGGTGGTATGCACCATTCTGGTTCGCTATCTCCACTCCTTTATTATGGCTCGTCTTAGGTGCTGCCGGCATCGGACTGCTGCTGCATCGTCTTGTGAAATCTCCCGCAAGGTTCTTTCTAAACACCTACGAGCGAAATTTCACCATTTGTTTGTTGTGCTTTGCCAGTCCGGTATTAGCAGTGCTCATTCTGGGATCAAAGCTTTATGACGACTGGAGGCACCTTTATTTCATTTATCCTTCTTTTGTTCTGATGGTTCTTTATGTAACCAGCCAACTTGCTGCTAAGCCCACGGCGCGATGGCTGCTATCCCTGGTATGTACCGCGCAGCTGGTTTACCTTGGTTATTTCGTAGTGCGTTATCATCCGCTTCAGCAGGTCTATTTCAATAAGTTGGTATCGCATAAGGAAGATTATTTAAGATCACAGTATGAAATGGAATACTGGGGCAGCTCATATAAGCAAGGTCTCGAATACATACTTGAGCACGACAAAAGTGACTCCATCAGGGTTTTCTGGTCGCTTCATCCCGTTATCAACAATGTTGGGATTTTAACGCCGGTACAGCGGAAAAGGCTGGTGCTGGTGGGCAGGGGAGAGTACCCTTTTTATTTTGTCACCAACTATAGACAAAAGGATCCTCTTGAGGGGCGGCATTATCCCATGGTTTACAAGCTTGAGGTACTCAACAACATTGTGCTGGGCGTATATAAGATCGATGGTCCTAAAGATTAGAGCATAGTTTCCTTATCTTTGCAATCCCCGAAAAATTCGGGCGTACCCAATATGTTTGAAAATCTTAGTGAACGGTTAGAAACCGCGTTCAAATCGCTGAAAGGCGAAGGGCGCATTAACGAGATGAATGTTGCCAGTACACTAAAGGAAATACGCCGCGCCCTGGTGGATGCGGACGTTAACATTAAGATTGCCAAGGAATTTACTGATAAGGTGAAAGACAAGGCCACAGGTGAAAAGGTACTGAATGCAGTCTCTCCAGGCCAGTTGATGGTGAAGATCGTGAAGGACGAACTGGCTGAGCTGATGGGTGGAACCGAGAAAGAACTGGATCTGGCCGCTAAGCCTACAGTAATACTGATTGCCGGTCTGCAGGGTTCCGGTAAAACAACCTTCAGTGGTAAACTGGCCAATTTCCTGAAATCAAAAAAAGGCCTGAACCCTTTGCTGGTGGCGGCCGATATCTACCGTCCTGCGGCCATTGATCAGCTTCATGTGCTGGGCGACCAGGTGAAGGTGCCGGTATATAGTGATCGTGAAAACAAAGATGCAGTATCAATAGCCCAGGAAGCCATAGCCCAGGCTAAGCAGGACGGCAACAGGGTGGTGATAATAGATACTGCAGGCCGACTGGCTGTTGACGAGGTAATGATGACGGAGGTGGCCAATATTAAAAAGGCTGTCAACCCCCAGGAAATCCTTTTCGTGGTTGACTCAATGACAGGCCAGGACGCTGTTAATACAGCAAAGGCCTTCAACGACCGGCTCGATTTCTCCGGTATTGTGCTTACAAAGCTGGATGGTGATACACGCGGCGGTGCTGCCTTAACGATCACGTATACCGTTGAAAAGCCTATCAAGTTCGTCTCCATGGGAGAAAAGCTGGATACCCTGGATGTCTTCTATCCTGAGCGTATGGCCCAGCGTATATTGGGCATGGGTGATATAACCACTCTGGTAGAGCGTGCCCAGGCCCAGTTTGACGAGGTTCAGGCAAAAAAACTGGAAAAGAAGATCAGGGCTAACAAGTTTGATTTTGAAGATTTTAAGGAACAACTTGGCCAGATAAAGAAAATGGGTAATATTAAGGATCTCCTCGCTATGATCCCCGGTGTTGGTAAGGCTGTAAAAGATATTGATATTTCTGATGATGCGTTCAAGGGTATAGAGGCAATGATTAACTCAATGACTCCTTTCGAGCGTAATAATCCTGATGTGATAGATGGTAGCCGCCGCAAGAGGATAGCCTCGGGCTGCGGTAAAGACATATCCGAGGTAAATGCCTTTATGAAACAGTTTGAACAAATGCGCCAGATGATGGGGCAAATGAACAAAATGAAGGGGATGATGCCGGGAATGGGTATGGG
>CAMPKR010000306.1 GCA_946887345.1 uncultured Bacteroidota bacterium
TTCAGTTCTTCTGCCTGTTGCTGCCTTTGCTGCTCCAGGTCTTTCTGCTGTTGCTCTATCTGCTGTTTTTCAGCTGTCAGCCCCTCCATTCGCTTACGCCACTCGCCCTCCATTTTGGCACGAAGCTCTTTCTGAATGCTCTGGGTAAGGGCATCCGTAGCCTCAAACTGGTGGGTACAGTTCGGACATATTATACTAGTACTCATACGCTGCAATATTCTCTAAATACAAATTTCGTATTTATGCTGAAAGATAGCCCTCTTTCTTATTTTTACCTCCTATTTCACCAATGCAATTCAGGTACATCTTATCCACATTACTACTCGTATGGGCCAATGTTTCATTTGCCCAAACCTCGGGTGCCGTTTTTGTAAACCCCTCGGTTGCTCAACCTCGAATTGACGAACAGCCCGATAATCACGCACGCAATCTCTACGAAAAAGCTACTAATTACTATCTCGCCAAAGAATATGACAAAGCCTGCGAGACCATGCAGCAGGCCATCACAGTTGCTCCGGCATATAGAAATGCCTATGCCGCCTTAGGCGAATGGTATTTTAAGCTGCGAAAATACAGCGAGGCTATTAAAGTATTCAAAGCCGCTTCTGCCCGTTGCAGGAACGGACAACACGATTTTGCCAAACCACTCGCAAAGAGTCTCGTTTATCACCAGGAGCCCGGCGAAGCCTTGCAGATCATTAATGCCCATACTCCTGTTGATGATAAATCCGGCGAGTGGAAGCAATTGAAAGACCAGGCTCAGTTTATGATTACTGCTCTAGGCAAACCTTTGATCGATCCCGTAATGAATATGGGTGTCATGATCAATACTTCCTATCCCGAGATTTATCCTTACATCACCGCCGATACCCAGACTTTATATTTCACACGCAGGGTAAAAGGCATGGACGAAGATTTCTTTTACTCTAAGGCCGATAGCTGTGGTGGCTGGTTTACAGCGCTCAATATGGGCACTCCTCCCAATACTTCGAATCACGAATACGCCCAAACTTTTTCCGGCGATGGTCACTATATGTTCCTTACCCGTTGCGAGAACCGCAGTGAGAACGGCTGGGACAAAGGTGGTTGCGATCTGTACATCCAGTTTCGTAAAGACACCTCTGAGCAATGGTCCGTTCCGCAGGGCTTCGGCGCTACTATCAATAGCCCCGGCTATGAGGGTATGGCCTGCCTTTCTCCCGATAACAGAGAGCTGTATTTCGTCAGCGACCGAAAGGGCGGCTACGGCGGTAAAGATATCTGGGTAAGCCGCTTCGAGGAAGGTTACTGGCAGCCACCACGCAACCTTGGTTCACATATCAATACACGTGGCGATGAAATAACTCCTTACCTCCACCTCGATAATAAAACACTTTATTTTTCAAGTAATGGCCTCCCTGGTATGGGTGGCTCCGATCTCTTCTTTGCCAAACGGACAAACGATTCTACCTGGTCTGCCCCTAAGAACATTGGTTTTCCAATAAACTCCACTGCCGATGATATCAGCATCACTATTACAGAAAACGGGAAGCGTGCCTACTTCTCTTCCGATCGCGATAAGGAAGAAGGCGACTATGATATTTATGAAGTGAACGTCCCCGGCGATGCCGCTCCGGTTCCTGTCAATAAGATACACGGCTACGTCTACGACAGCTTTAGCAAAGAACGGCTCAATTACACTGCTATATTCATTTACGATGCCCGCACCAGCGAAGAGCTATATCACTTCAATTCCAACCGCGGCGACGGCAGCTTTATGATCACGCTTCCTGAAGGCCGCGAATATGTATATCGCGTGGACAGGGTAGGCTACATAGAGCGTAACGATCAGGTGCAGTTCTCTGCCAATGGGGAGATCGAATATAATATTTCTATGCTCCCCGATGGCTATGTAGAGCCTATCAGCGACAGTATGCTCTTTACCATCAACTTTCCTTTAAATAGCAGTACCCTTTCAGATTCAGATAAAGCCCTGGTCAGCGATGCTATCATTCCCTGGATCACTGATCCCGCTATTGCAATATCTGTTAATGGCTATACCGATAATAGGGGAAACCCCATGTTGAACGAGCAATTATCGTTTGAACGCGCCCGCCTTGTAGCTTCTGAGATCACAGCCATGGGTATTGATCCCGCACAAATGGAGGTAAAGGGCTGGGGCGAGGCCAATCCTGTCGGCGACAACGAAACAGAGGAAGGCCAGGGGCGTAACAGGAGGGTAGAGGTAATCCTCCGTAGGTAAACGATTCCTATATGATCGCCTGTAAAAATGAAATTCCTTATTTTCGTTTCATCCGGGTGAAAATGATATAGTGAATCATGATAAAAAGACTAAGCTTTATTTTAATATTTCTTCTGTTGCAGCAATCTCTTGCCGCACAGTCCCTTGTCGATACTCCTCTTATTACTACCTCGCTTTCCATGAACCTCGCAGGTAAGATTGATTCCATCACCGAATGGACGCTCTCTGTCAAGGTGCTGGAAGTGGGGGCTGCGCTGAGGGTCAATTCCGATTCGGGCAACACTGTCATAACAGTTCCGGACACCTCGTTCACTATCCTGGAGGAAAGGGCCTGGAAGTTTGATAAGCAGGGAAGGCTTAGCTCCCGCATTTTACGTTCTACGGAAAACAAACAAGGCGAACTCAAAGAAGCTGAAGCGGATTTCCTCCGGTATAAAAACAACCGGCTGTTAAATACCCTCAGCCGCAAGGATGGAGAACTGGTCGATTCCTCTTTATACATTTATGCTGGCGGTAAAATCTCCCGCATTGAGCACTACGACGACAAAAGAAAATACAATGGCAGAAAGCAGTTTTTTCAAAATAAAGACCGCGTTCTCTCTACTATCAGCAACAAAAATGCTGCTTTGGAGCTCATCGATATGACCAAACTCTGGTACGATGAGAAAAAAGAGCTCAAAGAAGTAACCTTCCACGATGAGAACCAGCGCTGGCTCAAAACCCACAAACTCGAGTTTGGTTCCGATAGCGCAGGCAACAAACACGTCAAGATCTTCGAATTTGCCAAACCTGACACCTGCACGGGAATGGTTAGTTACTTACTCAATGATGCGGGCAATCACCTCGAAGATGTCAACCAGGATGAGAGGGGGATGGTGACGTCTTTCAAGACCTCTGTATTTAATGACTATAATCATTGCGTTGGCCAAACTGTCTTCAAAGGCGAGAAGACCGAGTTCACTTCCACCTATCAGTACGATAAGCACAAGAACTGGACTTACAGGCGCATCTACCGCAATGGTGAGCCCTACCTCCATATCCGCCGCACAATTATTTATAGGAATTAAGGCGGCCTAAAAA
>CAMPKR010000307.1 GCA_946887345.1 uncultured Bacteroidota bacterium
CCAGTCCGCCCATTTTTTACCAAGTGCCTGCATTTCTTCTTTCGGAGTATTGCTTCGTCTTGTTGCAATTCTTTAAGATAGTTTCCGAGGTCATCAAGGCGTTTTGCCCATATCTTCCTGTACTGCTCTACCCATTCCGAAACTTCTTCCAGTTTTTCCGGCTTTGCCTCACAGTATCGTTCGCGGCCTTTCTGTTTCATGTCTACCAGCCCGCACTCTATCAATATTTTAATGTGCTTGTAGATAGCGGTGCGGCTTACCTCGAAGTTTTCTACCACCGTAGTAACATTGAGCGGTTCTCCTGCTATCATGTTCAGGATCTCTCTCCGGGTAGGGTCGGCGATGGCCTGGAAAACGTCTCTTCTCATAAAGTGTAACCTTTCGGTTGCAAATATAAGGTAACCTTATGTTTTTCACAGTGGCCGGCTGCGGCATTTTAGGGCGGCAATTGCGACAATAAAAAATTGTCCCCCCGCAAAAGCGGGAGGACTGTGCTTATTAACCTCAATTATGAAAAAGACTACCTCTTTACTATTCTTTTGATAAAGCCGGTATTAGCATCTACGTCGGCCACATGAACCACATACATACCATACGCAAAACCTGACATATTGATCTTTTCAGATCTGCTGAACTGCTCCTTAAGCAGCACTGAGCCTCTGGCGTCGAAGATGGTTACTTCGTAATTGCCATCCTTTACAGGATCAATATTCATATAATCTACAACAGGGATGGGATACACTTTGAACATAGCCTCTATCTCAGTTGCTGCCTTCACTTCGGTAGGTATGTATTGGGTAGCGCCGGTAGGTACGGTGTTAGTGCCGGGGCCGGGACCCATGTTGGCATTCGTATAAGTGCCATAGAGTGTGTGACCAATGAAATAGGGGTATTCAGGATCGTCGTTGGCATCGATGGTAGTATAGTATGCATAAGTGCCCGACGGATATTCAGGAGTTACGGCGAAACGACCGTTGTGCTCGTCAAGATCACCTGAACCAGCAGAATAATACCAGTCGTTGATAAAGCAGCCTATAGGGTACTGGGTATTCACCGCGGGACCGTTGGTGCGGGTAGTGTACGTATGTTTCTGATAGCTGGTCTTCATGCGGGTGATACCACCAGTTCCGTCAGTATTGGCATAAGCGTAAGAACCATAAATAGGGTAACCGTCCCAGGCATAGCCTACGATAGGAGAGTGCATGGTGCTGCCTGTGTTGTTCAGGGCCAGGTTGTCGAAGTGGTGGTGATAGATCTGATCGTTGGGAGTGCTATGGCCATTGTAGTTGTCCATATCTGTGCCTTCGAAATAGTATGCAATGCGCCACCAGACGTTCTGACTATTATAAGACTGAGCATCACCGGGGTGGAAGGCCACAGAGCCATCCAGGAAAAGAGCTGTCTGACCGCCCTGTATGCTGTCTGGGGTAGAGTCCGGAGTAGGATTTCTCGGAATGATAAAAATTGCTTGCTGATCAACAGCATCGTTTACACTTTGCCCGTCAAGGTAATAGTTGGGCACACAGCTTGTTTTCACGTAGAGGTTGGTAGTATTGTAGTAAACGGCTTCCACGTCTGTGAGGATGCCGTTGTAAGTATTATTGGTAGTATTAAACCACCAACTGGTCATTTGGGGATCTTGAGCCTGCAGGGAAGCGGACAAAAGAAGCCCTGTAATGAAAAGTAGTCCTCTTTTCAACATAATTTTGGTTTTTGAGAGTTTTAAAATGGGGGGCTGCTTTATTTGACGGTGGCTCTTAACAAATCCTTCGCCGGGGTATCCATTTTTTTACCGGTTATGGAGAATTTCGGGTTGTAGAGGAATTCTTTGTCGGTAAGTGTGAGCAGAAACGCTATTAGTTCTACTTTTTCTGAGTTGGTAAGGTATATGCCTTTTTCAAGCTTTGGATTGAGCGTGGGACTGTGTTGCACACCCATAGCATAGTAGTTCAATACCTGGTTCAGGTTCTTGAAGCGGCCATCGTGCATATAGGGCTGGGAGAACTCTATGTTTCGCAGCGTCGGTACTTTAAATTTCAAGGAATCGGCAGCTTTGCGGCTGATCTTCATTTTTCCAATGTCTTTCAGTGAATCATCTACAGGGAGGCCATTGTTCTCAAACTGCATATTGGTGAACAAGGGCTCAGTATGGCACGAAGCGCAGTTTTGCTTAAAGAGCGCGTAACCCTTTGCTTCCTTAGTGGTAAAGGTGTCTTCTTTGTGCATCACGCGGTCATACTTTGAGTTAGCGCTTACCATGGTGAGCATAAACTGGGATAAAGATTTCAATACGTATTCTGTAGTGATAGCTGAATCTCCAAAAGCCTCAAAAAACAGCGCTGGATATTTTTTAGAATATTGCAGTTTGCTAATGACGTGAGCAATGTCTTCATCCATTTCACCAGGATTGGAGATGGGCGCCAGGGCCTGTACGTCGAGGTGGTTGACAGATCCATCCCACATAAAGGTCTTAGCCCAGGCGAGATTCATGAGAGCGGGGGAGTTGCGGGTGCCAATGCGGTTTTGTATGCCATGGCTCAGTTTATGGTCTACGTGGGTGAAGGCTGTGTATTGCAAATGGCAGCTGCTGCAGGAGATGGTGCTATCGCGCGAAAGCACGGGATCGTGAAAGAGCATTCTGCCCAGCTCGATCTTCTTTTTGCTCAGCGGGTTTTTTTTGAAGTCATAGGCCGGTGCGGGCCAGCCTTCCGGCATCGGGAATAATCCGAACTTATCGGCCTTAAATGACATCAGGGCGATAAAAGCAAATAAAAAAGTTATGATCCACAATTTCTTCATTACCTGGATTGCAACGACCCGGCCAGTTTTTTTGATAAAGCTACCGCCTCAGGACCCGGCGACATGATGGAATGCTGTTTCTTTAAGTTAATACCGGTTACGAATTTATCCAGTGGGATCTCTACCCTGATAACCTTTGCCGGTTTCACAGAAAGGCTTACATATTGCAGTGCATTGTCAGGGTTTGCATAGCCGCCCAGGTGAAAAGCAAATTCGTGATGACGAGTGGGACAGAGGTTACTGCGGCCTTCTATTTTGGAATTGATATAACCACTCTGCCAGGTCCAGAACATTCCCTTCGCAGGGTCGAGGTCGCCACCCAGGGCGCCTGAATTACTTGTGGCGCTATCGATGCCTAGATGGAAGTGGATAGCATCATAGGCTATTGCTGAAGGCAATGAAACCCTGAAGCTTAGATTTGTTTCGGAATTAAGCAAGTGAAAGCTCTCGGGTTCAGATAGCAACTTTTTGTCTTTGCTATAAAAAGCGTGGTCGGAGATATAGCATTTGAAAACATCGAAAA
>CAMPKR010000308.1 GCA_946887345.1 uncultured Bacteroidota bacterium
CAATAATATTTTTTAAATTCGCCTTTCAAACACTTTGATAATGAGGAAATATTCCTTTGCCTTAGGTATTCTGGCGCTTGCTTTTTTTGCTTCTTGTGAAGAGATAGGTCCTACCATTAATTTTGAACCGGTTATAACCGACCCCAGCGATACCAGCTATATTGTCACCCCTGCTCCGGCGGCAAAAGATAGAAATGTATATGTAGAAGAGTTTACCGGAGTTTCCTGCCCCAATTGCCCTGCGGGTCATCAAATTATTACATCGCTTAAGGGACAGTATGGCGACAGGATAGTTTCCGTGGGCCTGTACAAAGAAGGCCTGAACCTTACAAAGCCGGTTGAAGAAAACTCAGTGGTATATACCGAAGATGATTTTCGGTCGCCTATGGCTAATAACATAGACAATACTATTTATAGCGGCCTTGCCAGCAGCCTGCCTATTGCCGGCATAGATAGAGCAGTACATGGTGGCAGCATTCTTTTACAGCGGCAAGCCTGGGTGTCTACGATAGAAAGCCGCCTGGCAGTATCTTCTCCCGTCAATATAGGTGTAGTTTCTACCTACAACGATGCAGATAGCACCCTTAAGGTAAAGATCACAGCCACCTTCACCTCGGCGGTAAACGAAAAAGTGTACCTGACAGCGGGTATTGTGCAGGATAGCATCATAGATGCACAGGAAGATGGATTGAATATTGTAGAAAACTACCAGCACAATCACGTATTCCGTGGCCTTATCAGTGGCAATGTCAATGGCATTGAACTGCCCTTTACCAACTTTTATGAAGCGGGTAGGGTTTTCGTTCGTACCATCAACATCAATTTGTTCGAAAAGCTTCGTGAGCAATCCACTTACCTTAACACCAACTACATCATACCGGCGCATTGCAAGGTGTTTGTAGTGGCCCATCACAATAGCCCCACTAAAGAGGTGTTGCAGGCAACAGAAGTGCATATGAAATAACTCTTTTTTATATTTTTTCGGGGCTTTACCATTGGGTAAAGCCCTTTATTTCTTTTGCCTTTGCCAATTGCCCGACAAACGTATCTTTGGCCTTATAAAGCTGAATCAAGAGTGAAATATCGTAATGCAGTATTATTAGTTCTGCTCATCATTATTATAGACCAGGTACTTAAGATCTACGTAAAGACGAACATGTACTACGGAGTGGAAGGTGAAATAAAGATCATAGGCAACTGGTTCCGTTTCCATTTCCTCGAGAACGAAGGTATGGCCTTCGGTATGAAGCTGAGCGAGGCTGCTACAGGTAAGATTATTCTCACGCTTTTCCGCTTTGTGGCTGTTGTATTTGGCTTCTTCCTTTTAAAAAGGCTGGTAGACAAACAATATACAAAGGGCGCTATTATCTGCGGCTCACTGATATTGGCCGGCGCTCTCGGCAATCTCATCGACAGTATGTTCTATGGTATGATCTTCAGCCATAGCAGTTATCATGTAAGGGGCCTGGCGCATTTTACACCATTTGGCGAGGGCTACGGTCAATTCCTGCAGGGTAAAGTGGTAGACATGTTTTATTTTCCATTATTCGGCGGCACTCTGCCTAAATGGATGCCGGTTGTAGGGGGTGAACACTTCGAATTTTTTGAACCGGTTTTCAATTTTGCCGACGCTTCTATCTCAGTAGGGGTGTTGACTTTGGTTTTCTTTCAGAAACGACTCATTCATAAAAAAGCCGCTCAGCCTGTTGGCCAGGGCGCATAGTTCGTTATGTCCGATGAAGAACTGATACCAATAACCGTGTGGCTCGGCGGCCGCAGCTACAGGCTGCGCATCAAGCCTGAAGAAGAGGAGACTGTCCGTAAAGCCGTGAAGCAGGCTGATGAAAAAGTAATGGAGATGCGCACACATTACGCCGGCAGAGACGACCAGGATTTCCTGGCTATGTGTCTGCTCACTTACGCTACCGACGGAGTGACAGGTGAAAACAACGCATTTGTAGAGAAAGAACTGGAAGACTTGTCAGCCCGTATCGACAAAGCGTTATAAGCCTAAGATTTCAAAGCTTCCAGCAGCACTTCCATTTTACTGCCGCGGGAGCCTTTAATAAGTATTGAAGCATTTTCCGGCTTCCCCTTCCTTATATATTCTGCTGCCTCTTCCGAATTATCGAAGCGCTTATAGCGGTCCGAAAGACCTTCAAACTCTCTCCCAACCAGTATCACTTCTTTCCATTGGTATTGTGATATTAGCTGCACCAGTTCTCTGTGTTCTTTCCGTTCCTCGCTTCCCATTTCTTTCATTCCGCCCAGCCAGAGAATTTTGTTTTCCAGGCCAGCTGAAACGAAATTATTGATCGCGGCTTTCATGCTGGCGGGGTTGGCATTGTACGCATCCAGTATTATACTGTTGCTGTTCACTTTTATCCATTGCGAGCGGCTGTTGTCGGGATCGTAAGTCTCAATGGCGGTTTTTATATCGTCTATCTCTATGCCAAAGTGTGACCCCACAGCTATCGCCACCATTACATTGGGGTAGTTATAAATGCCTACAAGCTTAGTCTTGATCAGTGTTTCTTTATCCCTGTTCAGGCTCGCTACCTGCAGGAAAACTTCGTCCATCACCGGTCTACCTATATAGTCGGCATCGGCAGAACCATAGCTCATCTGTTTTTCTATGCCTTTGGCCATTTCTTCCAGGTAGTCCAGGTCGCTGTTCCGGAAAATGGTTCCATTATTATCACGCAGGTAATCAAAAAGCTCACCCTTTCCTTTTTTTACTCCTTCTATGCCACCAAAACCCTCAATATGCGCCTTGCCGCAATTGGTAATGATGCCATGTGTGGGTAAGGCTATCTTGCAATAGCTCGCTATTTCTCCCCGGTGATTCGCTCCCATCTCTATCACCGCCATTTGCGCGTTTTCTTTTATTTTCAGCAGTGTCAGGGGAACTCCAATATGATTGTTCAGGTTGCCCTCAGTAGCATAAGTGATGTATCTTTTCCTTAGCACCGCAGTAACAAGTTCTTTGGTCGTGGTTTTACCATTCGATCCCGTTATTGCAATGAATGGAATATCAAACTGTTTTCTATGATGAGTGGCCAGAGCCTGCAGGCATTCCAATACATTTTCCACCAGTATACACCTATCGTTCAGATGAAATTCCGCTTCGTCTATTACTGCATAGGCGGCTCCATCTTCTAATGATTGTGCTGCAAACCGATTTCCATTGAAATTGGGGCCTTTAAGAGCGAAGAACAAATCACTTTTCGTTACTTTCCTGCTATCAGTCTGTATGTTCGGATGTTGACGGTATATATTGTAGAGCGCTGAAATTTCCAATCTGCAAAGTTTGAGTA
>CAMPKR010000309.1 GCA_946887345.1 uncultured Bacteroidota bacterium
CTGAAGGGCTCTTCGATGTCTATTATTACATTTTTAGCTTTCAGATCCAGGGCGCTGTCGGCATCAAAGACGTAGAGACCGGTTTGCATATCCGACAGCAGTATCCTGTGCGAAGGCAGGTAAGGGTAGCAGCCCCAGGCTCCGGCGTAGCCTTTAAAGCTTGCTCCGGGGTAGGTGTCGTAAAAGCCGGTTCTGTACGGACTGTCGGGATTTGAGATGTTATATATCTGCAATCCATCGAAGTAGTAAGAGATCAGCACGTAGTCATCGTTCAGTATGTAGGGGTTATGCGGAATGCAGGTACTGTCTCCAGGGCGGGGAGCGAAGTAAGAGAGTATCTTTATATCAGTTGTCTCACGTGTATCTATTACCTTCATTGGACTAGCATGCGTCTCGTCGGCCATTACGCCTATTCCTTTGGTGTTGATCCAGCTGGAGTGATTGTAGCCGCTGAAGTCGTAGTCAGGAAGAATGCCCAGTATATCGTAGCTGGTGCCTTTGGAAAAATCCACTATTACATAGCCGTCATCCGAAGCGCTGGCATAGGCCGTGTCGTTGCGCACATATACATCGTGTATATAGTCGGAGTAGTCAAAGTGTGTAAGGAACTGCGGCTTAGCGGGGTCGTGGAGTGAAAAAACACTCATTGGCCTCCTGATTGTTATTATCCCTTGTCCAAAATCCTCCCAATGTGCATTAAAGCACAGGTACATCTTTGCTTTTGCTGTATCTATAAATACATTGTGTGAACGTATGCACTCAAAGGGAGTGCTTTCGTATACCTGCGGCAGGGAGTCGGGCAGGTAGCTGATATCAAAAATTTGCAACCTTGAATCGTTTCCCTCATCACATACTGCGTAGAGGTAATTCTTGTAGATCTTATAGTCGCGGTGTATTACATGTTCGCCTGCAGTACTCCCTTTCTGAAAGGCGACCTGTTTGCAATTGCTTACATCTATTATATGAACTCCTTCGGTGGAGCCGACAGCAGCATACTCGTGTCCCTTTACAGTGAAGCCCCACACATCATTAAAATACTGGCCGTTATGATTACTTAACCCCGTGGTATCGTTCCAGTTACAAAGCAATTTCACTTTTTCCGATTGCTGTGCTGAGGCGGAAATGCTGATGAATAGTATAAATATTATTATATGCGATAGGCGCTGCATCTGTAAAATTACTGATTCTACTACATAGACGTAAAAAAGCAGTACAAACCCAGTAAACAAGACAAAGCGTTAACAGCTAGTCTGTCACCTTGCCTTCTTTGTCAACACGCTGTATAAAAAAGTAATACGCCCCGTTCTTATTACTGCTATTCTGAAGAAGCATCCCGTCTGTTCCGGGGAAGAAATTTTCAGCCATTTCCTCACTGCCCGCTTCAGGCTCGCATATTTTTCTCCATTGTTCGTTACCCTGTGCATCAAGTGATATCAGCAGACTACGGCTGTTGCAGTCTTCACAGTTACCATATATATATCCTATGGCCTTGAAGCCCTGGTCGTCTGCTACCAGTTTGCTGATGATCATATTAGTGTCGCCCGAATACTCCCTGTCCCATTCTACAATACCTGCGTTGCTTGTTTTGCAGATAAATCCTATCACTTTACCTTCTGTAGCCCTGCTGCCGCAGCTCACCACGGCACCACCGGAGAGCTCAATGCTGTTTCTTGCTATGGTGTGGGTATTATTCACCTGTTTGCTTACCCTGAATACAGTATCCAGCGTCGGACCGAATTTCATCAGGTAAAATTTACTCCGGCTGACTATATTGTCATTGTCGGTGCCGGTTATTAGTATACCCCCATCTGCACTCTTTGTAGCGCAATAGGGAACCTGTTCTCCCGGTTCTTCAAATACCAGGTGCCATTCGCTTCCGCTTTCTGTCATCCACATATCAAACAGATCATGGGTACTATTCTTTTGAGCAGCTACCACCACAAACTGGCCACTGGCGGCTCTTGTCATGCTCATGTTTATTTCATCCTGTAGTCCGCCCACGCTCTTATGCCATACCAGGTCTCCCTCAGCGGTTACACTGGTCATGTGTATATCCGTGTCACCGCTATCAGATATTTTACTTCCGCAGATCATATAGCCACCACTGTTTTTTTCTTCAATTTCCAGGAAAGAACCAAACTCGGATGATGGATAGCTCCTGCTGAATACGATATGTCCTGTATTGCGGGATATCACCCACAGCATGCCGTTCGCTCCTTCAGAGCCGCAGGCAACTATATTGCCATCTCTGTTAAGTATGCTACTGGTGATGTGGCCAGGATGGCTATTGTGCTTAACAGGCGTTGTAGTTGTTTCTGGTTGCAACTGCTGCCTGAACTGTTCTTCGGGCCGGCATCCGGCCGCAAAGAAAAAGAGGCATAATACAAGAATCGATGGTTTGGACATAGTCGTAGCTTTTGTGTCAATATATAGACGAATAAATATACGACTTTCCCGGGGGAGCTTAACAGATTTCAACGAGGCCTGCCATCAGCTTCGCCAGCCTGGGCGCAGCCTCATTGGCTGCCGCCAGTACTTCCTCGTGGGTAATTATATTGTCTGCTTCCCTTATACCCATATCGGTGATGATGCTCGCAGCAAATATCCGCATATCTCCATGGCGCGCTACTATAGCTTCAGGCACGGTACTCATACCCACTACATCTGCGCCTATGGCATCCAGCCAGTAGTATTCGGCTTTGGTTTCAAAGGTGGGCCCTTGTAGGCCTACGTAGATACCTTCTTTTATATCCAGGTTTTGCTCTGCTGCTATTTTCTTAGCAGACTGTATCATTTGCTTATCATACACCTCGGTCATGTCCGGGAAGCGTGGCCCGAGTCTTTCGTCATTTGGTCCGCGCAGGGGATGCTCCGGGAACTGGTTGATATGATCGGTGATGATCATAATGTCACCTACTTTCCAGTGTACATTCATGCAGCCTGCAGCATTTGATACCATGAGCGTGTGCACGCCAAGGGCTTTCATTACACGCACCGGGAAGGTCACCTGTTCCATGTTATAGCCTTCGTAATAGTGAAAACGCCCGCTCAGTATCATCACATTCTTACCGCCCATCTTCCCGAAAATCAATTTGCCCGCATGGCCTTTTACGGTGCTTACCGGGAAGTTGATTATTTCTTCGTAGCGTATCTCCATTTCTACATCTACGAGCTCCACCAGTCCGCCCAGGCCTGAGCCCAGTATGATACCCACCGTAGGGTTAGCGTTCGTACGTTCCTTTATATATGCTGCTGTTTCCTGTATCCTGTTGTATAAACTCATGGTCTTG
>CAMPKR010000310.1 GCA_946887345.1 uncultured Bacteroidota bacterium
CTGTAGAAGCCCTGCTAAAACTGAACGAGCTTAAAAATGTAGTAAAGCAGTACAAATAGCTGGTACGGTTTTTAGAATTATCTTTAAGCTCAACCTTAATTTCTGTGAAGCAATATTTTTCAGTCCTCATGTGGGTAGCACTAGTCAGTTCACTCTCCAATTTCAGCGCATGCATTACCCCAAAGAAAGGTCCGCGCCGGGCGTTTTCCGCTGCGCAGCAATTGCCTCCTTTCGATGCCATCATAGTGCCCGGTATTCCTTTTAAAAATGGCGCCTGGGATTCTGTTATGAAAGCCCGCCTTTTATGGGCTATGGTCATCTACAAGCAGGGAATGGCCAGGAACATCATTTTCTCCGGTGATGCTGTGTATAGTCCGTATAAGGAAGCGTACATAATGGGAATATATGCGCAGAAACTAGGTATTCCAAAGGAGCATATATTCTACGACACACTGGCACGCCATAGCGTTGAAAATTTATATTACTCATACCTCCTGGCAAAGCAACTCGGGTTTAAATCGCTGGCATTAGCCACCGATCCCTTTCAGTCCGGTCTTTTGAAAAGTTATATCAGGCGGCGCTTCGGCACACCTATTTATCGCCTTCCTTTCATAACAGATACACTGGCGGCATATAACCACTTGAATCCTGTGCTGGAGAAATCAGAATACCGTCCCCTGAAGCAAAAAGACTTCGTTTCTATTACGAGGCAGGAAGGTTTCTGGAAAAGGTTCAGGGGAACACTGGGACGGGATATTGACTGGGACAAGCATAAGGATGGCAAACTCGATCCACTTTAGCAATTGACGGCACAGCTTTTTAGTATTGATTAGAAAGAAGATACTATGAACAGCAGAGATCAGCAACCAGGTAGAGAAAATGTAAGGCATAATACGAATGCCAATACAGATGAGCAACAAAAAGCTGATCAGTATCCAGGGTATCCGCACTATCCCTCCAATGAGGACATTACCAAACGAGAAAACAACAACGGCATGGTAAGTACCGATAACGAGTACATCAACTTACCCGATGTAAACGATATACCGGGACAGGAAAATATCACCGTACCTCCGTTGGGAGACCTTGCTGACGTAACCATTTCCTCAGCCGACGAAGAAGACCTGGTAAGCGGCGATACGCTAGATGACGAAGATGAAGACGGCATCAAAATCGTGATGGGAACGGAAGCCGATGTAACAGCACAGGATCTGAACTTACTGGAAGCGACCGATCATAATATCAATCTCGACGAAGCCTCTATTGACTTACTGGACGATACCGACGACGACGGGGAGCCGCTTAATGAACTGAACAGCCCGGATGACCTGGACATAACCGGATCAGAACTCGACGACGAAAATGAGAAGGTAGGTGAAGAAGACGAAGAAAATAATTACTACAGCCTCGGCAGCGACGACAATGACGAAATAACTGAAGGAACACCTTAACCTCTATTTGCAGCGGAATAAAGGGGGCTTCTATGCTCCCTTTTTATTTACCTGGGCTAACCTGCTATGCTTCTTACCATACAAGAAATAGATGATCAGGCCAACCACCAGCCAAACCAGGAAGCGCTCCCAGTTGCTTACACCGGATTCACACAGCAAATAGCTGCAGGAAAGAAATCCGAGCACAGGGATGAGCGAATAGCTATGCAGGAAAGACAGTATTGCCGTAATACCAAACAGGAGGCCGAACATGATGTAAGGCACCTTTGTCCTGACCACTTCCCAGGTCACATTACCGGCCTCATCTTTAAAATAGAAGAAGCCATTCTCACCGCCCGGATAGTATATAGCAAACAATACTATCGTTAAAACGAAAAGCAACGGTACAATCCATTTGCTATTTACATAAGGTGTCTTGAATTTGCTCACAGGTACCACAGCAGTTTCCTTGTCTTCCTTTATTATGTCTGCGCCGGGTATATGTCTGGCCTTCTTCCGTTGTTGCTGCAGGCGGATGATACCTCCACATACCAATACAAAGGCGAAAAGAGTACCCACACTCGTAAGGTCTACTACTACGCTTAAGTTCAGAAATAAAGCGGGTACACCCACAACCAATCCCGTGAGAATTGTAGAGAAGGACGGCGTTTTGTATTTAGGATGAATACGAGCAAATATCGGAGGCAGCAATCCATCGCGGCTCATGCTCATCCAGATACGCGGCTGACCGAGCTGGAATACAAGTAAAACACTGGCAGTTGCTATTACCGCGCTGACGGCTATCACACCTGCCAGCCAGTCCATGCCTATTTCATGAAAAACAAAAGCCAGGGGATCACCTACGTTCAACTTGGTATAGCTCACCATTCCGGTCAATACAAGGGCAATAACTATATAGAGCACCGTACAAATGATTAGGGAATTAAACATCGCTTTGGGTAGATCGCGTTGTGGATTTTTACATTCTTCGGCGGTTGTAGATATCGCATCAAAGCCTATGTAAGAAAAGAACACCGCAGCAGTGCCGCTGAGCACACCTCCCATTCCGTTCGGCAGAAAGGGCTGCCAGTTCTCAGTTTTTACATAAAAGGCACCTGCCAATATCACCACGGCAATAATGGCCATCTTTAGAACCACCATTATATTAGTACTCCGCTTCGACTCCCTTATCCCTACATAGATGATCCATGTAATGATGACTGTTATCAGGAAAGCAGGTATGTCACAGATAAATTTTACACCTGCTATTTCCGGAGCATTTGACCAGGCAGCCTTCGCCGCATCACTGGCCATGTCCCTGGCTGTCCAGTAATCCATGCATAGGTAGTCGGGTATATGCCAGCCTACACCATCCAGCAACGAGGTAAAGTAGTCACTCCACGATATGGCCACTGCTATATTACCTATTGCGTATTCCATCAGCAGGTCCCAGCCTATTATCCAGGCTATCACTTCACCAAAAGCCACATAAGAATAAGTATAAGCGCTGCCCGACACGGGTACCATGCTCGCAAACTCGGCATAGCAGAGGGCGGAGAAAGCACAGGCAATTGAAACAAAGATGAAAAGCAGCACGATTCCCGGCCCGCCGTTAAAGCTGGCCTTACCGATAGTAGAGAATATACCTGCACCTACTATGGCTGCTATACCCATAAAAGTAAGATCACGCACACCCAATACCCTGTGCATACCGGGAACGCCATGGGCATCACTCAGACCCGAAGCTGCCTCGCGTTCAATTTCTTCTATACTCTTTCTGCGGAAAATGTGCTCAGCCATGCTTTTGTGGTTAAAAACATGGTAAGTTTATCTATTAATGGCATTATATTCAAT
>CAMPKR010000311.1 GCA_946887345.1 uncultured Bacteroidota bacterium
GGATGAACAGCCCACACAGGAGATGTTTGAGAACTTTCTGGGTCTTGAACTGAAAGAAGCTCTGGCGCGTACAATTGGTAGTAAGAGCATTTGGCTGGAAGATGAAAGCCAGCGCATCGGATTGATCAACCTGCCCAATGCCTTTTGGGATAGCATGCGTAGGGCGCCTTTGTATTTCCTGGAACTGGATTTCGAACAAAGACTGGATAATATAGTGGAAGGCTACGGTAAGTTTGAAAAAGAGAAGTTGATCAATGCGATCATCCGCATACAAAAACGCCTTGGGCCGCTTGAAACAAAGACAGCCATTAATCACTTGTTGGAGGACAATATCAAAGAGTGCTTCAGAATTCTGCTGTGGTATTACGACAAATACTACACACGCAGCCTGAATACCAGGGAGAATTTGAAGAAGCAATTGCTGACGATTAATTGCCAAGCAATTGACACTAAAGAGAATGCCAGTAAACTATTAGAATTAAAACAACCTGCCTAAATGGAGCAAACGGAGAAAATAGAACTCTTACAATATTCACATGGAGCGGGCTGCGGCTGTAAGATTGCACCTGCGGTGCTTGACGAAATACTGCAAGGAGGGTTATCGATGCCCGATGATCTGCTTCTCCTGGTTGGAAATAGCTCTAAAGACGATGCTGCGGTGTATGATATGGGCAGTGGAACCGCCCTTATCAGCACTACAGATTTCTTCCTTCCTGTAGTGAATGATCCTTATGATTTTGGTAGGATTGCTGCTGCAAATGCTATAAGCGACGTATATGCTATGGGCGGTCGGCCTGTAATGGCACTGGCCATCCTCGGTTGGCCGGTAGAAAAACTACCAGCTTTTGTGGCGCAGCAAGTACTGGACGGTGGCCGGGCTACCTGTATAGAGGCCGGTATACCGCTTGCGGGCGGGCACAGTATAGATAGTTCAGAGCCAATATTTGGCTTATCCGTTAATGGACTTGTAAGTAAAGAACATTTAAAGCGAAACGACACAGCCAAAGATGGTGACCTTATATTCCTGACAAAGCGATTGGGAGTCGGCATACTATCCACAGCTCAAAAAAGAGGCCTGTTAACCAACGAGCATCTTGACGCGCTGATAACACCACTCACTCTGCTAAATACAGCAGGTGAAGCGCTCGGCAAAGTAAATGGAGTAACGGCTATGACCGATGTTACAGGTTTCGGCCTCCTGGGTCATCTTATGGAAATGGCGGAGGGGAGTGGACTGAGTGCTGAACTATATTACTCAAAGATAAAACTAATAGACGGCGTAAAAGAATACCTTGCCCAGCGTGTCATTCCTGATGCTACTTACCGCAACTGGAATGCCTATAGCAAAAACACCGGCTTTGAGGCCGGTGTCAATGTTATGGAGGCGTTTAACCTCCTTCCAGATCCACAAACAAACGGAGGCTTATTGATAGCGGCACAACAATCCGCTATGTCTGAGGTTTCAGACGTATTAATATCTTTTGGTCTGCAGGAATATACAGAGCCTATAGGCAGATTCATTTCCCCGGGAGAGAAACGCATCAGCGTGAAGCTGTAATTAATGCAGGTGAATGTGATTGAAAATCATTGCAGATAGCTCGCGCTCAAGATTATTGTCAGCGCCGTTCTTCATTTCAGCAAACTGCCAGCCGTTTTTGCCGTGGAACATTTCCACTTGCATAGTGCCCTGACCTGCTATCTCGATATCTATGAGATATTTCAGTTGGTTGTCGGCCATTGTTTTGCTGACATCGCAGAGGTAGTGATTGCCATTGCAGTAGATCGCCTTGAAGAACTGGTAGTTGATGGCTTGGCTGGTGTGAGTTTTTATCGTTAACATAAGCGTGGTTTGTTTTTGTTTTGTTAGAACAATATTACATCCACACCATACCTGTTTCAAAATATTTACACCGGCTTAACGCAGCGTTTAAAAACTGATAACAAACGATTAGGAAAGAAAATTTGGAAGAATTATTTCTTCGTGGGTAGATTGTTGTAAGCCTGCTTATTTTCCAGGCGATTACATTCTTCCATGCTGCCGAGGCGGAAATGCAAGGGTATATTCAGCTTTTCCAGTTGCAGTTCTTTCCAGCAAAAAAAGCCATAGCTCTTCGTGACAAAATCCTGTGGGATGGTTGGGTCGAAAGTTGTTGTTTGATTGTTAAGCACCGGCGACCGTTGTTTCACGTGACTACTATCCTGCGCATTAGACGCAGTTGCCAATAAAAATAGTGGAATAGCTATAAGATGCTTGTACATACTAAGCCCTGTAAGCCTGCCTGTTAAGCGGCATATGGTATTTGCGTGAAACCGGCAGCGTGAGTGGGGTAGAATCCGGCCTTATCAAAGCAAGCTTAATAGCATCTATCATATTGTCGGCAATAATGTTCCTTTTTGCCTTTGTAGCCGTACGCTTGCGGTTGATCAGGTAAACATCATCTTCTGACATGGTATATATGATAGGTATATCCAGGTGCCTGATATCGTTCAGGAAAGAATGGTAAATATCAGTGCTTTGGTTATCTGGCAGTGTCGGGTTAATGAAGATTACATCGGGTTTCACCTCGCATACAAGGTCGTTTATAATATTGGTATACAGGCAAGTATGTACGTAGAGGCCCCTGTCTTTCAGGTAGGTCTTATCGGCCTGCATGGCCCTTTCATCGTCGCTAATTAAAAGTATTTTCAGACTCATAACACTGCTTTTTAGGAGCTTATCTATTAGATATACGAGTAAAAAGTGTGCCAAGCTTTCGGCAAGATATCCCTAAGTTATTCACATTTTTATAGTCTACTGATACTCAATTTGTTACAACTGAAGGATTCTTGCTCATGGCCTGCATTAGGTGAGCAATAGACATTTCTATCATCGTATTCATATCCGAGAGCATCTCGTATCTATATCTTTTATCCCACCGGGGCTTTATATATGTGGAACGATCTTCACGATACATATCCGCATATTCAAAGCGGCCTGAGCCGTCTACCCCGTACATATCATAAAATCTATACGCATATTCTCCATCCCTGATAAACAGGTCGAAGTGAAAGATAATAGGTACTTCGCCGCCCCCTGCGGCCGCCGCGTTGTATTTAATAAGTCCGGTTCCGGAAAGCCGGCCTTCTTCGGCCTTTTCTATGGTAAGTCGGGTATCGGCGCTCTTATAATTGTAATTATACCATTCCAGGGCGTTCTTGAAAAGGCTCTCGCGGCCCAGGTTGGCCACCTTCACATTTTCAGAGTAAACGATCCTGCCGTTTTCCAGAGGTAGAGGAGGAGAGAC
>CAMPKR010000312.1 GCA_946887345.1 uncultured Bacteroidota bacterium
GTATAACACCCGAACCCGCACCAATACTGGCTCTTTACCTCTTCATTTCACTCTTTCAGGCACTTTTTTCTACTTTCCGCCGCTCATTCCTTTAATTTTGCGGCTATGAACAATATAGTCAACCTCGCCATCCAGGTTTTACCCCTTTACAAAGAACAGGATGATGGCATTCGCATAATAGACAGGGCCATAGAATGCATCAGGGAATCAGGCCTCACATTTGTGGTCTGTCCCTTTGAAACTGTAGTAGAAGGAGAGTATAATGTGGTTATGAAATTGGTTCGCGACATTCACGACGTTTGCTATGCTGCCGGCGCCACCTCTCTCATTATGAATATGAAACTCCAGAGCAGCCTCATGGCCGTAGCCATAGACGATAAAATAGGCAAGTACCGTTAAAACAGTATATTCGCCCCGTTATCCAGTATCCAGTATCGAGTAAACATGAACCGTAGCGAACTAATTTCCATCATCCGTAAGAAAAAATCGGTACTCTGTGTCGGCCTCGATACCGACTTGGGTAAGATACCGAAGCACCTGTTGAATGAGCCCGACCCCGCCCTGGCATTCAATAAGGCGATCATCGACGCTACAAAGGATTTTACGGTTTGCTATAAGATCAATACAGCCTTCTACGAGGCACAGGGTATAGAGGGCTGGAAGACCATGCAGCAAACCCTGGAGTACATCCCAACGGACATTTTTACCATAGCCGACGCCAAGCGTGGTGATATTGGTAACACGTCCGAGCAATACGCAAAAACCTTCTTCCACACCTATCCTTTCGATAGCGTAACGGTAGCCCCCTATATGGGCAAAGACAGTGTGGGCCCTTTTCTGCAGTTCGAAAACAAATGGGCGATAGTCCTCGGACTCACCTCCAACCCCGGTAGCGCCGACTTCGAACTCCAGCAGTGCGGCGACGAACTGTTGTATGAGAAAGTGCTGCGCACGGTATCAGGCTGGGGGAGCCCTGGGAACCTCATGTTCGTCATAGGTGCTACCCGCAAAAAACAATTAAAGCACGTTCGCGGGCTGCTGCCAGACCATTTCTTTCTCATTCCGGGCGTAGGCGCACAGGGCGGAGATGTACCCACCGTTTGCGAGAATACGTTGAACAAGGACGCTGGCATCCTTATCAATGTTTCCCGGGCAGTGATCTATGCATCTTCCGGCGAGGACTTCGCAGAAGCAGCTCAGAAGGCCGCACACGACTACCAGCGGCAGATGGCTGTGTATATCTCGTAGCCTTCTTATCCACACAAAGAGGCATTCGGTGAACACCTCATGCGTACTTCGTATCCATGAACGAGGCACTACTACAATTTATCTGGCATTACAGCCTGTATAATGCTACCGGACTGAAAACAGCTGAAGGAGAGGCGATAACTATGATTCAGCCGGGACAAAAGAATACCCATGCCGGTCCCGATTTCCAGGATGCAAGAATAAAGATTGGCGACACCATTCTCGCCGGCCATGTAGAATTGCATGTCAGCAGCAGCGACTGGTTAAAGCACGGCCATCAGCACGATGATGTCTATAAAAATCTCGTGCTGCATGTCGTATATAACAATGACGTAGAGGCTTTCAACAATATTCCCGTCCTGGAACTAAAACAGCATATCCCCTCGCACATCAAGGTTAATTACGCAGGCTTGGTACACACATCAAAGCCAATTCCTTGTAGCGGCCTGCTGGACAGCGTAAAGGATATCACCAAAGAAAGCTGGCTAAGTCGCTTGCTTGCCGAACGCTGGGAACAAAAATTAAATGAATGGCAGGTACTGCAAAAGAAAAATGTAGACGATTGGCGCAACCTGCTTTATTGGAGCATGGCCGCTAATTTTGGTTTTAAAGTGAATGCCGCACCTTTCCTCATGCTGGCACAGTCGCTGGATATGAACATCCTGGCTAAGCATAGGGAGAACCTCCTGCAAATAGAGGCTCTTATCTTTGGCCAGGCAGGCATGCTCGACCAGGACTTTGAAGATCCGTACCCAAACAAACTGAAAGAAGAGTACGCTTACCTGCGCAAAAAGTACAAACTGCGGCCCATTCTCACCCACCTCTGGAAATTCCTTCGCATGCGCCCGGCCAATTTCCCCACAGTCAGGCTGGCGCAGTTTGCTGCCTTGATACACAAATCCTTACACCTTTTCTCCCAGATAATTGAGGTTTACACTGTAAAGGAAATATCCCCGCTCATAGATGTAATAGCAAGCGAATATTGGGATACCCACTTCCGCTTTGATGAGCCGTCGCCTTATGCACCAAAGCACATGGGCCAGTCGTCGGTGCACAATATCATTATCAACACAATAGCACCTATCCAGTTCCTTTTCGCCCAGCGGCACCGTTCCGAATCCCAGCAGGAAAAAGCCCTCCAACTGCTGGAGGCGATACCGGCCGAAAAAAACCGTATTATGGACGAATGGCAACGCTGTGGTTGGCAGGCCATCAACGCGGCACAGTCGCAATCACTCATCCAATTGCATAACAATTACTGCGCAAAGAAGAATTGCCTCAATTGTGCCGTTGGCCTAAGCCTGATTCGTTCAGGGCCAGAGGAATGATATTGTCTTTTTAATGTCAGGATGCAGGCTGTGTATTACCGGGCAGCTCATAGCAGCATGCTCCAGTATCTGCTTTTCTTTGTCGGTATAGCTATGATCGGCGGAGAACCTCATGTCTATTTTTATCTCGCCTATTCGCCTCGGGTCGGCAACCATTATTTTTTCCACATCGCACTCCGTTCCTGTAATATTAATGTCATGAGTTCTAGCCGCTATTCCCATGATTGTCAGCATACACGACGCTAACGAGGTGGCAACCAGGTCAGAAGGCGAAAAGCGCTCCCCGCGGCCCTCGTTATCTATCGGGGCATCAGTTTCAATAATAGTGCCGGAACGCAGGTGGGTAGCGGCTGTCCGTAATTCTCCCAGGTAAAGGACCTTCGATAACATGGTACGTAATTTGTGTTAAATTTACTATCAATTGGCTTTTTTCACGATAAATTCGTAATTTGAATATAGAAATGAAGGGGTGTATCTATAAGGCTTCGGGGGTTCTCCTCACTTTGCTGTTACTATGCAATTATTCTCACGCGCAGACATCGGTGGTACGCGCCCGGATTGCAGATACGGCAAAGAAAAAAATTAATACCCCTGCGCAAAAGCCTAAGGTGAAAAGACCGAAGCCCATAGCTAAAGAATTAAGTGGTGGTGTGCGCACTAAGAGCGGCATCATGCTCGGCTTAGGCGAAACAAAGGAGGAAGTACT
>CAMPKR010000313.1 GCA_946887345.1 uncultured Bacteroidota bacterium
CTAATCTACGGTTTTACTCCCGCCTTAGAATGCCTGGTTTTTGTGCCGTCATGCTGGCCAAAGCCGAACGTATTGCCGCCGGATCTTTTTCCCGTTTTCTTTGGGTCATTTGCCTGTTGTCTTTGTACCACGAAAAAAAATACTCCCATAAAAGCCATAAACACAAACACCGTCATCAGGTATTCCGTCCTCAGGGAAGAGGATAAAGAATTCGCTTGTCCTGCAGAAACAACGGTCGGAACGGAGCCGAATATCAACAAAGCGACTGCAAAAACGGCTGTCGGATTATTTTTTCGCATGGTACGTATCTTATTCTGGATCAAAGTTATGACCCGTTTGCGGTAGCGCTTTCTTCAAAAAAGCCAACTATTTATCGATTCCGGCCAATTGCCCGGTACAGATTAGCTGGCGCTGGTACTAGCATGCCAATGTTACCCGTCTACGACTTTCTGAAGTCAGAGGGCCGCGCATGGGTGAATGTGTGGAAAGTATTGCTGAAAGCCCCTATAGTGTCGTATCCCACCAGTGAGGCTATCTCACCTATTGGCTTGTTTGTTTTCAGGATCATCTCTATTGCCTTCACCATTCGCAGCGTCTTCACGTACTGCAGAAACGACATATGGAGATGGGATTGGAACATTCTCGACATCGACCGTTCACTCATATTGAATTGCTCGCTGAGACCTTTCAAAGTAAGCGGCTCACCAGTATTTTTCTCCACGTACTTCAGTATGGGCTGCATGCGTTCGTCATCCGTTATAGGGAGAATGATCGGGAGCGCCTTGTTGTTTAGCTGCGGCAGCAGGTTCTTCAGTGCAGCCAGGAACGTGTAATGATCATCTTTGGCAGCTACATGCCTTCCGTCCCATCGCTCGCTATAGTTGATCATCTGTATTAGTAATTCACTGGCAGGGTAAATACCCAGCTGATCATAGTAGGGGTCTTTGTTATCGTCGTGAGCATAAAAATATAGGGATCTCAGAACCGTACCCGAATGTCCGATACGTAATATATGGGGCATCCCCTTTGGTATCCAGAAGTAATGCCGCGCAGGCACTACATACGTTTTGTTGCCGGTTGTGATATACGCTATCCCCCCTTCCACATAGCTTAGCTGACCCTTTGTATGAGAATGAAGCGGAATTAACTTCTCCGATTTCTCATGCATCACAAATACCGAATCGGCCTGCTTATCAATTTCCGGCAGGGAAGCGATCAAACTCATATCACGGTTTTACTATGCAATGATAATGGATAATTGCACAATAGCTATGGAAACTCCGCTCCTCTTAAGGGAGCACGGCCGCGCGAGCCTCTCTCCGGTTTCGTGTTAGGCGTTAAATATGCCGGATTCATTCTTATCCCTCACTGAATCCCGGTACACAAAGATCATTACTTCCCGCGATTGTAGAAGGTTCCACGTTCATGAAGTTTTGTGCTATTCATTTTCAAACGAAAAAGCATAGTCATGGAAAAGTTATTTGCTTGTTTTTTTTGCCGGGGAAAAATATTTCTCCTGTGCCTTGTATTGTTGTTGACTACTACCGCCAATGCGCAGGAGTTAATATTATATGCTATCCCGTCAAAAAAGAATATCAGTTGGGACTCGCCCGGTTCTTTGCTGAAAGGCTACCTGAAAAATATTCTTACCAAAAGTAAATACAAGGGCTATGGCCACCCTATGGGACATGTGATTGTGGAGTTGCGCGACACAGGCAGGAGCCAGGTCATGGGTATGGTGGCAGTGAAAGTATCAGAGCTTGGTTCCAAGGCCGCATGGAAGGGATACGGCATTGGCGTTATGTATACTGCCTCCCAGGGCTTACTCAGGGAAGGAGAAAAGAACATTGAAGATCTCAGCCTGCATTATCCTGGTGGAGATGTAGCATACTTACGGTTTAAAATAAGCGACTCGGCTTTCAACAGGCTTTGGCGATATCATTGTGAGTATAAAGAATATGGATTTGATAAGATATACAACGGGTTGAACAGGCCACGTGAAGGCAAGGGGGCTGGATGTTCCGCCTATGGAGTCAGCTTTATTGAGGTCGCCGGGCTATTGCCGGAAGACATACTACACCAATGGCAAATGAAAGTAAACGTGCCGGAAAAGCTGATAGGTGGCCCGCATAGAAATGGCAAGTGGGTCGGTCTGCACAGGGTACTCCTCACGCATAGGTGGGCAGATACCTCCCGGGAGCAATTCCGTCCTTTAGCATACTACGAACCTTCGCTGATGTACGCCTGGATCGTTGGTAATTATCAGCACGAGATCATACCGGGCATTGGTAAGATTGAAAAGGAATACAGGGGCAAGGCAAAAGGACTGGTGATCGATCGTTCTGGCCAGGCCCCGCCGGATGAACCTATATGGTGGCTGGAGCCATCTGAATCTAATATCGTTTCACGCTAAACAGATAGTATGTCTAAGGTATTCCTCATAATACTGGTCTCGTTCATATCAATACGATCAGGCGCACAGACAGATGCGGCATTGGATTTGATAAGTGAGCTGTCCGCAGGTCTCCAGCAGAGCACATTCTACAGGAGTGTGGCCCCCGATACCTTTACGGCCCAGTTAAGAAAAAGAATAAAAGAGCCGTATGATCTGCACCAGGGTCGTACACTCTTTTGCTGGGCGGCTATACCTATTGCCTTCCTCTACGACAAATACCCGGTAAGCATGGTGAATGCCGCCTTTTCCCTTTATAGATACGGTTACCTCGATCTGCAGATACCGTCGGCACATTTGAAGCTGGGAACTTCACGGGCATGCAGGTCGGCGGTCGGAAGCCGCAGTTTTTCAGGTAGGCGCAACAAACTTCGGGGTAGGGTACTTGATCAGATGGTCTTTCTTGCATTTGCCGAGAACTACAGTTGTTGGCTAAACGCTGATCCTCATTTTAGCCCGGGCGACCAGGTGAATCCTCTTTGGGCATCTGCTACTCTTTCCAAGGAAGCAAAGGTATGGCAAGACCTTGGCCTGCAGTCAGAATGTTATGGCTCAGACCTTCCTTGGAGACAACCGGGGAAGATAGTCATGATTCAGGCAGAACTTGAGAACGGAAAGATCGTGGCCCTCTACCTCAATGCACTGACACTCTACGACTGGTGGTTCAAAATTGGCAAACTAAGACTTCCGCCACCCATTCCCCTTTTTGCCACACACTACGTCCGGGCAACAAAGCTCGAAGAAACGGCTAACGGGTACACCATCAGTTTTTGGGACAGAAATGGCTACCAGACTAGAGAGGTTTCATCAGCATGTCTCTAT
>CAMPKR010000314.1 GCA_946887345.1 uncultured Bacteroidota bacterium
TACGCCCGTTTTGGCTGAAGTTGTCTTCAAAGGAGCTCAGAAGAAGTTTGCAGATCTGATCACTGAACATGTTGGCCAGATTTCCCACCAGGACGCATGGGGCCTCCGTTCACTGGCTTACCCCATTGCTAAAAAAACCACAGGTCTTTACTGGGTACTTGAGTACAAGGCATCTACAGATGTAAACGCTAAGCTCGAAGTTCAGATGAACCGCGACGAAAGCATTATGCGTCATATGATCACTCGCCTGGACAAGTATGCAGTGGCTTACAACAACAGGAAACGTAACAAAAACACAGAAGTAGAGGCTGTTTCTTAATTCATTAAAACATTTTAACAATGGCTAGACAAAATGAAATAAAATTCCTCACTTCTACACGTGTAGAAAAGCGCCAGAAGAAATACTGCCGCTTTAAGAAAATGGGGATCAGGTATATCGACTATAAAGACGCCGAATTCCTGAAGAAATTTTTGAATGATCAAGGTAAAATGCTCCCTCGCCGCATTACCGGTAACTCTCTGAAGTTCCAGCGTAAAGTATCGATAGCTATCAAAAAGGCACGCCAGATGTCTTTATTACCTTATGTTACTGACCTTTTAAAGTAAAAAGACATGCAAGTAATTCTGATAAAAGACGTAGATAACCTGGGCGCTGCCCACGAACTGGTAGAGGTAAAGCCGGGATATGCCCGTAACTTCCTGATACCTCAGAAATACGCTATCGAAGCTAGTGGCTCTAACAGGAAGATACTGGAAGAACGCCGCAAGCAACTCGAAAAGCGTGAGCAAAAACTGCTTGCTGAAATAGCTAAAGTTCGCCAGGTGCTTTCTGAAAGCCCGGTGAAGGTAGGTGCTAAAGTAGGTGTTAGTGGCAAGATCTTCGGTTCTGTAACCGCTATCCAGATAGCTCGCGCTATCCGTGAGCAAAAAGGTTACGAAATTGACCGCCGCCGCATCAGCATCACTTCCGACGAAGTGAAAGAAGCAGGTACTTACAATGCACAAATCGATTTCGGTAAAGAAAACACCGTTGACCTTCAATTTGAAGTTTCAGCAGAGTAATCTTCTCCGATGATCATAATAATAAGAGCCGCTATATGCGGCTCTTGTTTTTTGAACAGGTGACAGGTCAACTTGTCAACCTATCAACTTGTTTTCGGCTTGTCATAGTTCAGCATCCAGTTTACGCTATACTTGTCGGTACACATCCCGAATGTCGCACCCCAGAATGTGTCCTGCAGCGGCATGGTCACCGTACCGCCGGTGGACAGAGCATCGAAGGTCCTTTTCAGTTCCCCATCCGACTTACAGTCTATTACTATGGAGAAATTATTGCCGAATTCCACATTGGTTTTCTCACCCGAATCTGAAAACATCAGCGTCAGGTTCCCCGCTTCCATTACCGCGTGCATTATTTTGTCTTTATACGTGTCAGAACTTGATCCCGGCACTTCGCCGTATCGCTGCATCTGCGTGACATTCCCTCCCAGAACTTCCTTGTAAAAATTAATCGCCTCCTCGCAGGTACCGTTGTACATCAGGTAAATTGCATTTGCCATAGTGTGTCTTTTTATTGGTTAAATAATCTCATTTTATACGAAGTAATGAAGTTTTCAGAACACACCCATAACAGAAATTTATCTTAATAAATAAGGTTCTGTTAATCATGCAAATCCTCCTAAATCCACTAAATCACGGTTCCAAAAAAGGTGTACCTTTGCGCCGCTATGCAAATAGAAGTTCTCAAGTCGAAAATTCACAGGGTTAAAGTCACTGAAGCTAACCTCCACTATATCGGTAGCATCACTATCGACGAAAACCTTATGGATGCGGCTAATCTTATAGAAAACGAAAAGGTAGCAGTCCTCAACCTCGACAATGGTGAGCGCCTCGAAACCTACGTAATAAAGGGCAAACGTGGCACCGGCATGATCTGCATGAACGGACCCGCTGCCAAAAAAATATCCGTCGGCGACCTGGTCATTATCATCTCCTACGCCCGTATGGACTTTGAAGAGGCCAAAACCTTCAAGCCCTGGGTGATCTTCCCCAAGGATGATAACTCGCTCTAATCATTATCTTTAGCCTGTGAAAGCCCTCAAGATCATACTTCAGTATCTCGTTTTCCTGGGCTTAGGCATAGGCATTATCTACTACATGTTTCACAACATGAAGCCCGAAGACAAGGCTGCCATGTTCCAATCCATGAAGCAGACAAGGATATGGATAATCATTCCTGTCCTCATTTCCGGCTTTCTCTCGCACTGGTTCCGTGCTCTCCGTTGGAAGCTCATGCTCAGGCCGCTTAATATCTTCCCTACTACCACAAATACCACACTTGCGATCCTCATCGGTTACCTGGTCAATCTCCTCGTTCCACGCATGGGTGAAGTAGCTAAATGCACCGTCCTCGCCAAGTACGAGCACGTCCCCGCCGACAAGATGGTCGGCACGGTTGTCGCCGAACGCGCCTTCGACGTATTGGTGTTAGGCATTATCACACTTGCCGCCTTCGTCTTGCAATCGGATGTCATCGGTGACTTTGTTAACAATAAGATTCTCAGTGCCTTTGCCGCCAAAACCACACTCATAGCCATCGCCATTTCAGGAATGATATTTATGATTCTTCTGCTGGTATATGTCTACAGGAAATACAAACATTCCAAAATAGGCCGCTTCTTAAAAGGCATGATGGATGGCGTAGGCTCCATCTGGCACCTCCGCAACCGCTGGCAGTTTATATTGTACACCATACTCATCTGGGGTATGTATTACCTGCAGGTGATGATGGGATTCTGGAGTCTCCCTGCCACAGAGCACCTGGGGTGGTTATGCGCCCTGGTAGTTTTAGTGTTCGGTAGCGTTGGTATGATAGCCACCCCGGGCGGTCTTGGTGCTTACCCAGCCCTGGTAGCAATGATACTTGGCTTTTATGGCCTCTCCAATGCCGACGGACAGGCCCTTGGCTGGGTGGCGTGGAGTGCACAAGCCATAATCCTGCTTGCACTGGGCATCGTCGCCTTAATAGTATTGCCTATCTTTAATAGAAACAAACACCATGCACAAGCTAGAGTGGATACAGAATAAAATATTTTCCCGCGACTCGCTCTATAAGCATTGCAATAGCTGGCGCGCCCTGGGGAAAAAAATTGTGTTTACTAACGGCTGTTTCGATATTCTCCACCGCGGCCACCTTGATTACCTGGCACGCGCTGCCGACTTCGGGAATATACTCGTGATTGGTGTCAACAC
>CAMPKR010000315.1 GCA_946887345.1 uncultured Bacteroidota bacterium
GGTCAATGGGGCAGCGGAGCCATATTACTTTTCCTTGTGGGCATACTCGGCAGCGTGGTGGTATACAAGGTTAACAGGCTCGACACCTCTTTTGCCTTTATCTGTACGCTCATCGCCTTGCAGGTTTGGCGAAATGTTATCTACCAGGGCTGGCCTTTCGACTACATCATCCAGCAATTCACCAACGGCAGTATGCTCCTCTTTACTTTCTTTATGATTACAGATCCTGTTACAACGCCTAACAATCGCAGCGCCCGCATTATCTGGAGCACCCTGATAGCGGTGATCAGCTTCTACATCGGCAATTATTACTTCGTCAACGGAGCGCCTGTATGGATACTGTTCTTCCTTTCACCTCTTACTCCATTCTTCGATATGGTATTTAAAGGAAGCAAATTCGAGTGGCTCAAAACCACACAACAAGATCATCTCATTCATCCAACTAAATAAATATCAATGAACATCAAATTAATAATAACAACAGCAGCCTTAGTAGCTGCACATATAGGCGCCAAAGCATTCTGTGGCTTTTATGTAGCCAAAGCAGACACCCGCATCTTCAACCAGGCTTCACAGGTAATACTAGTGCGCGACGGCAACCAGACTGTCATCACCATGAGCAACGACTTCCAGGGCAATGTACGCGATTTTGCCATGGTGGTACCGGTGCCATCTGTACTGAAAGAAAGCGATATCAAAGTAGTAGAGCGACAGGTTTTCGACAGGCTGGATGCCTACTCTGCCCCGCGACTGGTAGAATACTACGACTCTGACCCCTGCAACCGCTACTATGAAATGGACCTTGCACCTGCGGCGTCTAAAATGGGTGCGGGTACAATGGCTGACGAAAGCGTTCGTTCACGCAAAGAATATGGTGTAAGCATAGAAGCCAAATATACTGTTGGTGAATATGACATCATTATTCTCAGTGCCGAGCAAAGCAATGGCCTGCAGCGCTGGCTGAACGACAACGGCTATAAGATTCCACCAAATGCCGAAGAAGTGCTTAATCCATACATCAGGAACAATCTCAAGTTCTTTGTGGTGAAAGTAAATATTGAAAAGCTGGAGCAAGGCGATTTCCAGACACTTCGTCCGCTACAGATAAAATTTGCTGCACGCCGTTTTGGCTTGCCTATCCGCCTAGGTATGGCCAATGCCAATGGCGACCAGGACCTGATCATCTATGCCTTCACCAAACAGGGCCGCGTAGAAAGCACCAACTACCGCACGGTGAAAATGAGTTCGGATACACAAATACCGGAATTTGTAGAAGAAAAATTCGGCTCTTTCTACGCTGACGCTTACAGGAAGGCATGGAAACGCGAAGGCGAACAGGCTATCTTCCTGGAATATGCCTGGGATGTGAGTTCTAAGAATTTTGTAAAATGTGATCCCTGTGTTTCAGAACCTCCAACTTATGCCGACCTGCGCGATGCCGGTGTATGGTGGATATCACAAAACAATGACCGCTACAACAGCAGTGCAGATTTTTCAGGGGATGTTTTCTTCACTCGTATGCATGTGCGCTACAACAGGGCTCATTATGCCCAGGACCTTGCCTTCCAGGTAACTCCTAATACTGAGCAATTCCAGGTAAGGTATGTTATTACCCATCCCGCTTATGGAAGTTTCAACTGCGCAGAGGGAAGAAAATACATAAGGACAGTTGCCGAACGTAGAGAAAAAGAATTACAGAACATGCATAGGCTCGCAGGTTGGAATCCTAACAAGCATCTCAACTATGTAGATGATTGGCACAGAAAAAATGGAAAAACGCCTGAGCGTATCAAGCGTGGTAGTTTTGGTGACATGGATGGTTTTGGGGGCTGGCTAATAATGGGCTTTATTCTATTGCAGGGCGGTATAACTGTATTCATGCTTCGCCGGGGTAGGCAAAGTAAGCCTTAGTACTGCTTTCGCTGCATTACCAGCCGCTTACCAGGCCTATAAGGCGGAGTATAGCCGCAACGTATAGTGGAAGTGTCAGGACCGTGAGTACTGCAACCAGTAACATTCCTAACCTGAACCTGTTCTTTATCATGGTGATGTTGCTTGTCATTTTTCGTTTTGTTTGTTGTGTTGTTCAGAACAAAGATGAAATACACAAGCTGCTTTTTAAAATTTTACAGCCTGCTTAACCGCAGCTTTAGAATTGATTAACCAGCCATTCACAAAAAACAGCCCTCCAAAATGGAGGGCTGTCCGCTGTTAAATGGATATTGAAAAGAAAATACCTATTGCATTAAGAACGGTATAAAATAAACTTTATCAGCACATTTCACCTGCAGAATATAAGCCCCGGAGCCAACTTCGGCACCGGTAGATATTTGTTCATTTATATTACCACTATTGCCTGAAATACTCTTCTCAAACACTTTTCTTCCCAGAACATCGTTGATAACAATGGTGGCATTCTCATTCAAATTTCCGGCCAGTATAAAACTTCCGTTATTTGGATTTGGATATATGCTCAAACCGGCTGCCTCTCCGCTCACAGTATAAACTGAAACAGGTACCAGCGTGTTAGATTGCCCTGAGCAGGTACCATCGGATATGATCACATAATAATTGCCGTTCTGAGTAAAATTGTAAGTGTTGCTTGTAGCTCCGCCTATAGGGTTGCCGTTCAAATACCATTGGTAGCTCACAAAACCTGCGGGAACCGAAAGCGTGTTGCCATTTTGCGCAATCGTCGCTGTCGGCAGCGGATTTACAGTTACCGTAGATTGAGCACTGGTATCAGAACAGGAATTGGCAGTCACCCTTACACTATACTGCCCGCTGTTCAGCGCCGCATAGGTGCCGCTGTTGGCTCCAGTTATAGGACTATTGTTCAGCAACCACTGGTATGTAACGCCCGTTACCGGGCTGGCTGTAAAAATGACACTATCCCCCTCGCAGAAACTGAGCGGGCCCGATGCTGTCATACCGGCAACGGGTGGCGTGTTTACTGCCACAATAAGTGTATTCGAAGTATCAAAACAACTACCCAGGCTGATCTCTACAGAATAGCTTCCGGCAGCGGTCACCTGGTACGTGGCGCTCGTAGCACCTGCAATAGGACTGTTGTTCAGCAGCCATTGGTAGTCCACACCTGTTGCGGGCGTTGCTGATAAGTTGACACTGCCTCCGGCACAAAAACTAAGTGAGCCGGAAGCAGTTGCCGTTGGTACAGGCATCAAACTTACTGTGATAGACTCAGAGGGGCCGTTGCCGCAACTATTTACTCCATAT
>CAMPKR010000316.1 GCA_946887345.1 uncultured Bacteroidota bacterium
TATCAAGCTTGTACGTACAGTAGCTGTTTACCTCAAAGTAGCGGGGATACATAAAGTCCTGCTGAAGCAGCAATTCATCGTTAGGCGCTCCGTCCACTCCCTGTAGTTTTCTGTAAACTGCAATAGAAAATATCTTGTTGCTGCCTACAGGTACCTGCCTGCCAAAATAAATATCCACTCCCTGCAGAACGTCCGGCTGGTTTAAGTGGTGCTCTATGGCAATTTTACCCGGCAAGCTAGGAAACATATTTAGGTAGTAGCTCTTCTCTGCTGTCCCATCATCATAGGCCAGGTAGTTATCAAAGATCTGCTCCCTGATTACAGTATCATTCAATTTTTTGTCGGTTCCGGAAACTGACTGGATATAGAACTTATTCTCGAAGATTACCTTGTCATATACACCACCTATCGGCACCGTATTGCTATAGGTTGCCTCGCTTGCACTGTTGATGGTATAAGGATTGACACCAATGCTAGTCAGCCCATTGCTGGCGAGTGGTGTATTGCTGATCGACTCCCTGGCAGTAAATCCGTAGTTCACATTTTGAACAGCGGTATACCCGTTGCGTATACTATCCACTATCTGCGTTCCCAATTCTCCGCTCACATTCGCCAGGTAATGCCTGTAGGGCATATAGGCATAGTCGTTGAGCATAAAGCTGGGATCTGTTACAAAGGCAACGTCATTTATCGCCGTATCTGCAGGATTTCGGTTCGCATCCAACCTTACGTAGTCAATATTCCATACATCATCATTAGTGTTGATTGATGCCTTGTTCACAAAACGAAACTGGAAATCAGTATAGAAATATGAAGTATCATCTACTGGCAAGATCACTTGCTTAAAATGCTCCGCAGGATGTCCTTCTCTCGACCATACTTTTACCCACGTGCCATTATTTTTTCTAAAAAACAGGATTAGCGAATCCCCCATCTCGGGAGCAAATCCTCTCCCTTGTGCCTGGTAATAAAAGCTGAGAAAAATATTATCAGAAACCTGGTTAGCCGAAAGATCCAGGGGCTTCAGCGTAAGGCTGTCAGCATATACAATATTAGTGTTGAAGATTGTATCATAAGGCTTGCCGTACCTGCTCAACGCATCAAAGGTAGCAACTCCGCGACTCACCGGGCTGATTCCCATAGTATTATTCACATATACATGGTCGTCCGCCCATATTGTTGAGTCTGGGTAGGGACTATAGCCTGTAAAGTCGTCAAAGATAGGTAACGAAAGAGCAGTGCTTTTATACATCGCGGTCGCACTATTCCTGCCTGTCAGCAAAGGATTATGATCTATAGGCGCAACTCCTTCTTGTGCACTCACGGAACTGATGCATAACAAGCTGAACAATATGTTGAATAAGGCTCTCCTCATCTTTTGCTGATAGTAGTTTTAGGGTTCTTCATCTAACGGTATCCCGGCTTTTTTATTACCCTCCATCTCCTCCATGGTAGCAGTCTGCTTTATATAGATATCTACCATATCCCCTTCTTTTATCCTATTCGGTTCTCCTATTTCATTAAACGGTTTAGGACTTTGATTGTATATCACAGCCGCGGCTGTATCAGAAATTTCTCCTTCAAATATGGTATAGTATTGCAAACCTGTACCCGCCAGTAAGTTCACAGCCTCCTCGTATGTATAACCAATTACATCCGGCATGTTTATTTGCACATTGCCTAGCCCTTCGCCTATTACCAGACTGATCCTGCTTCCCTGTGGCACCATTTCACCCGGCCTTATTATGCGGCCCCTGTAGCTTTGCTCCAAAATCGCGCCTTTAGCTATATCAGGTCTGTAGCTTGTGTCTCCCAGGAAGAGCTTATTATTCTTCAGTATCATTTCCGCACTTCGAAACGACAAACCCACCAGGTTAGGCATTGGCGTTGCCGGGGGATCTTTTTTATTTACCGTCAGAAACACCGTACGCCCATTCTTTACCACAGCACCTGTATCCGGTATCTGCGACAATACTATAAACGGTTTTTGCTTCGGCTCATAGGCAGAATCGATCACTACTTCAAAACCTAGGCTCTCAAGTGATTCTTGTGCGTGTTTTATATTCTGTTTCGTAACATTCGGCACTTTCATCTCTTTACCATGACGGGTGATAAATCCCAGGGAGATGAAAAAGAGAATATACAGGCAGGTTGCCAGTGCTACCACCACTAACAGGTTGAACCAAAACTTCTGTTTAATTTCTTCGTTGATCATTACTAAGCAACAATATACAAATTACTGAACAAGTGCTGTCCTGCTCTGCAGGCAGTCTTCTATCAGGTCTCCATAAAATTCTTTCAGGCTCTTTCCTGCTGCTCTCACCTGCTGAGGAACGATACTGTTCTCACTCTGACCTGGCATAGTGTTCACTTCCAGGAAGAATAATTTACCCGATTTCTTCTCCAGAATAAAGTCCATACGCACTATACCGCGGCAGTTGAGGTGCCTGTAAAGGCTCGCCGCTTTAGTTTCCAGGTGTTCACGGGTTTTCTGGTCTATTTCAGCTGGGGTTACCTCGTTGGTCACACCCGGAGTATATTTTGCCTCATAGTCAAAGAACTCGTTTTTGCTTAGTATTTCTGTAGCGGGCAATGTATATACCTGTCCCTTTATCTTGTAAACACCTATGGTCAGTTCACGTCCTTCAATAAATTCTTCTATCAGCACCTCGTTATCTTCCCCGAACGCTTTTTCTATAGCGGGCAATAGTTCTTCCACACTCTTCACCTTGCTCACACCCAGGCTCGATCCGCTTTCATTAGGTTTCACAAACACCGGCAGGCGCAGCTGCTCCAGTACTGCCCCCATTGAATAAGGCTCACCTTTTATCAGTCTCACTGAGTTGGCAATACTCACCACGTTCAGATCTTTCACCACTTTGTTACAATAGCTCTTATTGAATGTCAGTGCAGACACTATCGAGTTGCAGGTGGTATAGGGTATCTGCAGCATATCCAGGTAGCCCTGTATGCGGCCATCTTCGCCGGGCGTACCGTGTATGGCTATAAAAACAACATCAAATGTCACCTTCCGTCCGCCAATGTTCAGCGAGAAATCATTACGGTCCACTTCTATTCTCTCGCCGCCATCCGTTTCATGCCACCAGCCTTCGCGGGTAACAATTATCTTGTAAACATTATATGATTCACTATTCATGTTTTTTTCAATCGTCTGTGCCGTTTGTATAGAAATTACATATTCTCCTGAAT
>CAMPKR010000317.1 GCA_946887345.1 uncultured Bacteroidota bacterium
GCACAAACACTGCCCTGAGCAAAACCGTTACAGTCGTTGATATTCCCGCCAGCGCTATTGCTGTAAAGGGTATGTACCTGGTAAGCGTGATTACCAGTGCTTCAAAGTACTCTGAGAAGTTGGTTGTCTATTAATAGCATTTCAATTGGAACAAAAAACGCCCGGAACAACCGGGCGTTTTTTGTTTATCGAAACCAAATAAGCGACTATATTTGTTTACAAACCATTGTCAGGGTCAGATGAGCGAACGAAGCATAGTATATATCCATAACGCAAACATTTACCAGGGTAAAAGTCTTATTCTGTCAAATGTGAATTTTGAAGTTCAGAAGAGTGAGTTTGTCTACCTGATAGGGAAGACAGGTAGCGGAAAGTCGAGCCTCCTGAAAACGCTATATGGAGATATCTATTTAAAAGATGGCGAAGGCCATGTCGCAGGCTTTGACTTGAAAGGGTTGAAATGGCAAAATATCCCTCTTTTGCGACGTAACCTTGGTATTGTGTTTCAGGATTTTCGCCTCCTTACAGACCGTAACGTTTACGACAACCTTGAGTTTGTTCTTAAGGCCACAGGGTGGAAAGACAAGGGCTTAATGAAAGAGAAAATTGAAAATGTATTGGCTAAGGTGGGGCTGAAGAATAAGGGTTTTAAAATGACTTATGAGATGTCAGGCGGCGAGCAGCAACGGGTGGATATTGCCAGAGCCCTGCTCAATAATCCTAAGCTGATACTTGCTGATGAGCCGACAGGTAATCTTGATCCTGATACGACTGACGAGATAATGCATTTATTGTTTAATATCTGTAGAGACTACCACACGGCCTTTATTATGGCTACTCACGATTACAGTATCATTCAAAAATACCCCGCACGTGTTGTGAGGATCGAGCAAGGCGCAGTTAAGGAGATATCTGTCGCAGGTATGTAACGATCTTCTCCGCGTTACTCTTATTATCGTAGTGTAGATGAAGTAGTTTTTTTCTCCTTACTATCTCTGAGTCTTCAAGCGGTTGGTCTTTTAGCTCTTCGATCAAACGGATCATTTCATCACTAGTATGCGCGACCGAGCACGCAGACTCAATCCCTGTTCCATGCACCATCTCGTCGTTTACAACTACATGTCTGCCATTAAATAAGGCATGTAAAAGCTTAAGTTTAAGTCCTGTGTTCTGAAAAGTTGGTAATACTTGGATTTGAGCCTCACTGATTATCCTTTCCATCTGTTCCATAGATGGATTTGCCACTAGGTCACAGTTTCTAATGTTCTTTACAAGTCCTTGGATTTCAGCATCCGGGTTTCTGCCTGCTATCAAAAATGGGAACTCGATATGTGAGATGATATTCTTTAGCAGGTAAACAACCGCTTCTTTGTTTTCTGCCAGGCCCAAATTACCATGATAGGCAGCATACTTCCCAGTTCCGGGCTGGCTTTTTACATCGTCATATGGTTGGAATGATGGTATATATAAATGTACAGCCCGAGGATATTTATCTTTAAAGAACTCATGGTCATGCAAGGCAACTGTGAAAAATGCATCTGCACTGCCCAGGTTGTTTTCATAATTCTTTAGCAGCCTTGACTCAACTAAGTAATATATTTTCCTAAAAAGGTTTGATTCACGAAGACCCAGCAGCCTGAAGTAATCCTGCTCAACGTTCTGATTTCGGAGAATCATTACTCTTCCTTTGAGTGAGTGGTGATTTAGGTAAAAAGATGCACTGACTCCATCAAAGAGAATGGGAGCATCTACTTCAATAAGGTTTCGAAGCAGCATTTTCGACCGACGGGAATACACCGTATAGGGATAAAATAGTGAAAGCCCTCCTATGCTGGTCTTTCTGGGATAATACCATACCTTTTTACATAGTTGTTCAAGAACATCAGACGGTTGCCGTCCACCATACACCGGGCAGTGCAGGTATATTTCTACCCCCGCTTCAGATAGATTCTTAATCTTATAGAAGACATCGATAGCACCTCCGTAGTCGGGCGGGTAGGGTATATCGAATGAAACAATATGCAGTTTAAGCGGTTGCAAGATCTTTATATACTTTTATTAGAGTCTTCTCTTCTTCTTGCCAGCAATATTTTTCCCGGGCCTTCAAACAGTTCCGTTGAAGTTTTTCATAGTATTCCCCATCATTCAATAGAAGATTCAGACCCTGGGCAATCTTTTCAGGCGTCGGTTCGTCTATCAGGTGGGCGACTTCAAATTCTTCATTAATCCGCATATATTCGGGATACTCCATACAGATCTGTGGCACGCCACTGTGCATGTAGTCGAAAAACCTGTTAGCAAGGGACATTTTATTGCTCGGACCTATGGCCTCGAAAAGGGTAATGCCTACGTATGCGTGCAGTGTGTAATCGCCAAGTTCTTCAGGCGCCACATACCCCTTGAAGGTGATCTTACTTTCCAGACCAAGTTTGTGCGTGATCTCAATTGCTTCAGAATAGAAGTTGCCAGCGCCGCAAACAATTAGCTGAGCATTTACATGCTTCATTGCTGGGATCAGATACTCAAAGCAACGGCCAATATTAACCGCTCCCTGGTAAAGTATGTATCTTTCCTCCTTGCGTGGAATGCTCAGCGGCTTTAGTACCGTCATATTCCTCACCAGGTGATAGTTGACGGCATACCGCTTATGGAATTCCCTGGCAATGTACGCACCAACAGTATACCCCACTGGGAATCGGGGAACCATATAGGCTTCGATAGCCTTCCACATTTTGTATATTTTGGGCCGCGTTACCACCTCCTGTAGCTCAGTGAAAAGCTCATGTGCATCATATACTCTTTTTTTATTCCTTAGCCGGCTTGCCGCGTATACCGGCACAACAGTGTCAAGGTCAATTGCGCAGAATATATCTGCTTTTATAAAGAGCAGTTTGACAAATAACTTTATCCAGAAATGGATGTAAAGTAGTTTCCCCTGTTCAGCAATAATGGATAGTCTTTTCTCTATGTACGGCCTCTTGGTTAATGGTGGGATATTCTTACTTTTAAACCCGATTATTGTTACAGCATACCCCGCATTCTTTAAGGATGTACAAATGCGGATCATTCTCTGGTCAAAGTTCAGGTCATTTGTTACTGCTAATACAATACGATTTGTCGTCATTTATAATGTCCAGGAGCGGGAATATTTGGTAAAAATAAGCGTTTACCACTATCATGTATATTTTTGCAGCTCCAGATGGCACAAC
>CAMPKR010000318.1 GCA_946887345.1 uncultured Bacteroidota bacterium
GCATATGTTGTTCTAAGCAACTGAAATTTTTACTAAATGACTGCGAGCTACATCGCTGATCACGTATTATTTACTTCTAACAAACATATTACAACCGAGCTGTTTATCCTTTTCCATTTTCTGCAAAGGAAATTATCGTCCAGGCAAGACGAGCAGTTAGCTTTTGAGACCCTGTATGTTTCGCGATTCAATCTTATAGAGCGCTTTGAAGAACATATAAACAAGGAAATAAAGAAGGCGAAACGGGGTAATGGGGGTAGGATAAGAATAAAGGTAAACAACCTGGAGGAGCCGTATATGATTGACCTGTTACGTAAAGCAGCGAGGGCAGGAGTGAAGGTGGATGTAATGGTCCGCAGCATTTGCTGTCTGATCCCGGCAAATGAAAATGTCACGATTAAACGGCTTGTAGATAGATACCTGGAGCATTCGCGCTTGTTCATTTTTGGGGAAAATGATGATGCCATAGTTGTGATAGGCTCGGCAGACCTGATGACTCGTAACCTCCGGCATAGGGTGGAGGTTTGCTTCCCTATCCTGGATATTTCCTGCAAAACCGAATTGCTTAAGTACTTTGACTTGCAATGGCAGGATCACGAAAAGGTTGTGATAATCAATGATGATATGGAACAGCTCAGGATTTCAGCGGGACAGGGGGGCCTTCCCGCCGCACAACATTCCATTTATCAGTATCTCAGGGGGCGGATATGAATCTATTCCACAAGGTAGAAAATGGGTTGTCTGTTATGGAGCGCTTTCGCTACCAGTGGGTATTCTATGTTGCCATTGCCTGGGCTGTTCTTGATGCAGGTAGCTGGACTTTTTATATGTTTTTTGAAAAGCAGCAAACAGAAGAGTACGTCTTCCTACGGTTCTCCTGGCCCGCTGTAGTACTGCGAGCTGCAATCGTTCTCATAGTTAGTATACCGATGGGCTACTTTTTACTGTTTGAGCTTAAAGAGAAATTAAGGCGCCTTCCTCTGTTTCTCAATCTTGTGGTGAAGCTGGTGGTACTTGTAGCGGCTTTTTCCCTGCTCAATATTATTCTGCATTATACCTACTCACTACTGATACTGCGCAGGGATAACGACTTCTTTTACCAGGCCTATTTTTTAAGAACTTTTGGCTGGCTTTGGATCATACAACATTGCATTAGATGGTTGGTTACTTTTATTCTAACTCAGCTGATCATTGAGGCTTACGAAAAATACTCACCTGGTGTTTTTATAGGGACGATATTTGGCAGGTATTTCAATCCCCGTGACGAAAAGCGGATCGTCATGTTCCTGGACCTTAAAGACTCGACTCCCATAGCAGAACAGCTTGGTCATAGCGATTATTTCAAGTTCCTTCGCGACTTCATATACTATGTATCTACTGCAATACTTGAGTATAATGGCCGTATCTACCAGTATGTAGGGGATGAGGTCGTTGTTTCCTGGTCTTTCAGTAAGAAGAACGTTATTCTTTGCCTGAAGGCGATAATCGCGGCCAGGAAGGTGTTGCAACACCACAGCGAAGAGTTCAGGCGTACCTACAAGGTTATCCCGGAATTTAAGCTAGGTATACATGTGGGCCAGGTCACTATTGGCGAAGTAGGAGCGATAAAAAAGGAGCTGGCGATGAGTGGCGATACTATGAACACTGCTGCCCGCATACGCACTGCCTGCAATGAGCTTAACCAGAAGTTTATTGTTTCAAAAGACTTCCTGGAATTGATAGATCTTAAGGAATGGCAGGCGGAGCCGCTGGGCGTTGTTGAGCTAAAGGGTAAAAAGGAGGGGATAGAGCTATTCGCTTTGAAGATCTAAGTTACATTCTCAGCAGACGTATCAGGCGGAAGTGGAACCTGCCCATTTCTTCCGAGATACCGTAGGTTGCCGAGAACGTAAACCTGTTGAAAGGGGCAAGCAGCACGCCACCGCCATAACCTACGTGCCATTTGTCCGACTGTTCTCCCGGCATCCATACGCGCCCGTCATCTATAAAGGCAACAAGCCCAAATTTGCCGTTCATAATATAGCTTTTGAAGTCAGTGATCCATCTCAGCTCATTAGTGTTGTAAAAAGCGCTTTGTCCGCGGAAGCGGTCGCGACGGAAACCTCGTATCGTCTGACTACCACCTATGGAAGCATATTGATAGAATTCAGGTTGCCCCCAAATATGGGTTGCGCCACCCCTCAGTGACAAGCTGAATTTCCAGAATAGGGGTACAAATACCTGCAGGATGCTGTTACCGGTAACAAAATTCCGGTTTGAAAATTTTAGATTTTGTGAATATGCCCCGCCTATATAGAACATCACTCCGCTTTCGGGTATGACCGGGTTGTCTACTCTCTGGAAGTTATAGCCTAATCTGGTCGATGCGTATAGAAAGCGCTCGTAAAAATTCAGTTGTTCGGGGGCATAGTAGTCGGAAATAAACCGCGCGGTGTCTTCCAGTACTTTTAATGCAGAGAATGATCCCTGAACATCTATGCTGTGATGTTTTCGTATCCGGCGCGTAAATGTGGCTGTGCCAAGAAACTCATTAGTGCGCATTCTATAATAATCTCTGTTGTCAAGATCTACCCGTTCTGTTTCATTTCCCAGGCCATAGAAATTGGTCCAGCGTACGAAATCCTGGTTCAGGCTAACTCGCCCGTCCCATTTCCTGAGCACTGTATAAAATTTGCCGTCGTATTGCATACTGAAGGCGTTCTGCATTAGCGAGTAGTGCACATTAACTGATTGTTCAAAGCCGTAGGGACTCTTTCTCCATACGTGGCGCTTAAAGGCATATCCCGCACTTACGAAGAGGCGGTCGGGATTATCGTAGAAGATAGAGAATTTCGGGCCCTTTTTGTGATAATGGAAATCAAGATGGTCATAAGCATGTATTGCGGAATCATTCGAGAGATGACGTCTGGTTTCCGGCCCGGCATCTATATAGGTGTCTTTATCGTCGTAGATACCTGTTTTCTTGGAGCCTGTTGTCACAACTGAGTTGTCAATAATTGAGTCCGCCTCAGGACCGCCCACTACACGGACTTTTATGCCTTCACTTGTAGTGCCATCCAATTTAAAAACATCATTGCCGCCTATGCCGTATAGCCTGACGTCTTTGGTCTCAGAGGTTTTGAATGTTCTTGAATAAAAGGGCTTTTTATCATGATCCCGACTGTTTTTACCCATGTCATAGACATTTATCAGGG
>CAMPKR010000319.1 GCA_946887345.1 uncultured Bacteroidota bacterium
GGCGGCGATAGGTCTCATCAAGGGTCTTCTGATCCTTAGCAACCTTCGCCATATAGCCTTCCATCCATGGAGCATCTTCATCAGAATCCATACCGAAGTATGCCAGAACCCGTGTTTTGATGTCGTTGTTCACTTCTTCCAGGCTTACTTCAATGTTATTTTCAGCAATGATCTTGTCAGAGATCAAAGTCCAAAGCAGTTGATGTATAAAGCCGGGGAATTCCTTTTCAACTTCATCAGCTGATTTCGGCTTTTCACCTCCCTCACGCAGCCAGCGCTTCAGGAAAGATTCCGGCAGTTGAAGCGGAGTATTGTGAACAAGCAACTCATACATTTCGTTTTGCAGGCGTTCGCGTGAGATACGATCATACTCCTTGCCTAGTTCTGTACGGATACGCTGCTTGAAATCGGCTTCAGATGTTATCACTTCGTTAGGGAATATTTGCGAATAAAGTTCTATATCCAGGTCGCGGGGTTGTAACAAGCCAACTTTTGTAATAGTAAGTTTGAAGTATTGTTCTGCGCCTTCTACACCCTGCTTCAGCGGGTCTTTCATGAATGACTGCAGTTCCGCACCCTCAGCAATATCTGCTGGACGGAAAACGATGGAATCATTAGCACCCTTGCCCATCAGCATTGCCTGCAGTTTTGCAGGAATTTTCTCCATCAGGGCCGTTTCTTCCAGTTTGGCAGCACCTTCTGCCACATTACCGGCTGCATCGCAGGCCTCATAAGTACAATAGATGATATCGTCCTTACCAGTCACCGTTTCCATGTCCTCCACCTTGCCGTAGCGGCGTCTGATGCGCTCTATTTCATCATCCAGCATTTTATCTGACACGGATATTTTGTAACGGCTCAGCTTTGTTTTGCCATTCAGCGAAGGAATTTGAAAATCAGGCTTCAATCCTACTTCAAAAGCAAAATCTACATCTGCAGGATTGTTCATATCCAATGTAGATGGCTGCTCGTTAGGCAATATCATCGGCTGTGCGAAGATGGAAAGCTTTTCGCTTCCCAGGTATTCTTCCAGTTTACGGCCCGCACTACGAAGCACCTCGTCGGTGAAGATAGATTGCCCATACATTTTACGAACCATTCCGGAAGGAACCATGCCCTTGCGGAATCCCGGAACGTTTGCGTTTTTTGCGTATTGTTTCAGTGTCTTTTCAAACGACGGCCAATAGTCGTCCTTTGCCAGTTTCACCGTTAATTTATCGTGTAGATTACCAATGTTCTCACGTGTTACCGTAGCCATTTTTTCTCGTTTAATTTTTAATAAAAAAGCCGATACTAGTATCGGCTGCAGTGCGGGTGGAGGGACTCGAACCCCCAAGCCTCGCGGCACTAGATCCTAAGTCTAGCGTGTCTACCAATTTCACCACACCCGCTTAAAGGACGGCAAAGGTAGGCAAAAAACTCTATTCGCCAACTTAATCTCAGCGCTGCGGGCATGCTATTTACATAGCATTTAACTATAATCATGAGCACTCTCGTGAATTGTCATTAATTTTATATCAGAAAAAGAGAAAAAGTTATGATCGGGAAAGAAAAAAAGGCCTCAATACTGGTAGTTGAAGACGAAGAAAGCCTTCGCGAAGCACTAAAGCTAAACCTGGAACTGGAAAACTACGAGATCACTACTGCGGAAAACGGGCCAACAGCTCTCAAATTGGTAAAAAATGAATATTTCGACCTGATCGTTCTCGATATAATGCTGCCCGATATGGACGGCATTACTGTATGTGAAACTATACGCATGCAGCACAATGATGTGCCTATCCTTTTCCTTTCAGCCAGAAATACCAGCGCCGACAGAGTGGAAGGATTAAAGAAAGGAGGGGATGACTATCTCACCAAACCATTCAACCTGGAAGAGCTGTTGCTGAGAGTAGATAAGCTGATAGTCAAGAATAAAAAAATACGCGAACCGCAGACTGTGGCTGATACCTACGAGTTTGATGGATGCAGGATAGACTTTGCAGCGCATGAGTGTATTGACAAAAACGGCGACAAACAGGAACTAAGCAAGAAAGAAGCAGCCTTGCTAAAGCTCCTCGTGGAGAACGAGGGTAATGTGGTTTCCCGGGAACATATTCTGCAGGTAGTATGGGGTTACAATGTGTATCCAACTACGCGCACCATCGACAACTTCATACTCAACTTCAGAAAATATTTTGAGGAGGACAGCCGCAACCCAAAGCATTTTCACTCAGTGAGAGGTATCGGTTACAAGTTTACTGCCTGATCATTTCACCTCAGCAAAACGCTTATCCTTTACAAAGGTTTCATCATTCAAGGTATTCAGGAAACTGACAAGGTCGGCTTTATCCTGGGCGCTAAGCGTTATTCCTGATGTGCCTATTGCAGGATCCACTACACCTGAATTATGTATCGAGGACGTGTAATAATCAAGCACCTGTTCCAGTGTACTAAACCGACCGTCGTGCATATAAGGTGGAGTGTATCTGAGGTTACGTAAGGAAGCAACCTTGAACTTGTAGAGGTCTGCAGCATCTTTAGTAATGTGTGCTCGGCCACTATCGTTTACGGATGTCGTTGGCAATCCATTATTTCGAACAGTAAAGTCAGAAAACAAGGGTTCTTTATGACAGCTCGCACAGTTGTTCCTGAATACCTGCAAGCCACTTAATTCTGCACTTGTCATTTCTCCGCCCGCTTCACCGCGCACATATTTGTCGTACTTAGAATTAGAAGATACCATCATTCCCATAAACTGGGCCAGAGCCTTGAAGACGCGCTGAGAGTTTACCACTTCATCTCCAAAAGCAGTTTTAAACATTGCTCTATAGCCTGCATCTCCTGCAAGCTTACTCACAACATTTTCAACTTTTTCATCCATCTCCACTGGATTCTGAATAGGATTGATCGGCTGCATTTCAATGTGGTTCACTCCTCCATCCCAGAAGAAGGAAGTATGCCAATTCATATTGAAGATAGGAGGAGAGTTTCTTGTGCCCAGCTTGTTGTCTATGCCATGGCTCACGGCGTGGTCAAGGTGAGCAAAAGCAGCAAAAGGCTGATGACATGAACCGCAGGAAATACTGTTGTCTCTTGAAAGACGTGTTTCAAAAAAGAGTTTCCTGCCCAGTTCAAACCCAGCTTTGCTCAATGTATTGCTTTGGAACTTATACACAGGCTCCGGCCAGCCGGCAGGAAC
>CAMPKR010000320.1 GCA_946887345.1 uncultured Bacteroidota bacterium
ACCGCGCTCTTCTATCATACCCAGTATCTGGGCCTTGTAGCTGTTGCGGTAGGCTTCGTATATCTTACGCTGGTCCTTACCCATTTCGCAGAACAGTATTGTTTCTGTCTTTTCAGGCAGGTCCTTGGCAACTTGTTCTTTGGTTCTGCGCAACAGGAAGGGGTAGGTCAGCTTTTTCAGTTGCTGCTTCACCTCATCCTCCTGGAACTTATCTATCGGGGTTGCAAATTCATTCATAAAGAACTCCCTGCTGCCCAGTAAGCCAGGGTTAAGGAAATTCATCTGCGCATACAGGTCAAAAGTATTGTTCTGTATAGGCGTACCACTTAGAGCCACGCGATTCTTCGCATTCAGCAGCAGGGATGCCTTAGCCACCTGTGACTGTGGATTCTTTATCGACTGTGATTCATCCAGCACTATATGATCAAATTCAATGTCTTTAAACATTTTAATATCACTACGCATGGTACCATAAGTAGTAATAACAATATCATATGGATCAAAAGCCTTGGCTGAAGCTGAACGCTTAGGCCCATGGTGTATAAAATGCGCCAGCACAGGTGAGAACTTCTTTATTTCGTTCTCCCAGTTATACATTAGCGTAGTAGGGCAAACCACCAGGAATTTTGCATCGGGATTCTTCTCCTTACTGTGCAGGAAGAATGCCAGTGCCTGTACGGTCTTACCAAGACCCATGTCATCGGCCAGTATACCGCCCCATCCTGCTTCTTTCAGGAATACCAGCCATTGGAAACCTGCTAATTGGTATGGTCGCAGCTCAGCCTTCAGGTGCTCCGGCGGATTCAGGGCACTAAAGTCACTCGATATAATTTCCGATAAACGTTCTTTCTTTTCTTCTAGTTCCTGCTGTAGAGCCTCTTCATCTATTTCCGAAAGCAGTTCATCCAGCACCGAGAAGTGAAACTTCTTAATGCGCAACTTACCGCCTTTGTTCTCTCCTATCTTCAGCAGCAGGGAGTATTTGTTGATCCAGTCCTCGGGCAGCAATCCTATAGAACCATCCTGTAGCTTCACAAAATTGGCTTTCTCTGCCAGCGCCTTCTTTACCTCGCTTATCGTCACCGACTGATCACCGAAAACTATCTCCACAGAGGCATCAAACCAGTCTATTCCACTGCTTACCTGTACGCGTGTTTCAGGCTTGTTGGCATTAATGCGCAGGTTCTTCAGCTTCTCAAAGCCATAAAGCTCCACATCCCATTCCTTCATCACCTCTGTAAAGCGGAAGAACCAGTTATTGGCCAGCACCGAGCTACCGGGCAGGTAAAAGAAATGATCGCGCGCGTTCTGCTGCATATCACTATGCAGGTTGCGAAGCATGTGTGTAAACTGAAGCTCAGAGCTGTCATCACGCTCTACTATTTTCACTACGCCGTTATGCGGTTGTATTACACTGCCGTTAAAGCCCCATTTTATCTCTATATCATTGTAAACAAATGCCGGTTGCATCACGAACATCTGTTCGCGCTCCTGCAGGTACAGCCTGTATGCAGGCTTCACCGTCACCACATGCTCCACCAGTTCATCGGCAAACTCCATATGCACTATGGTGTTCCAGTCCATCACTTTCTCGCTCAGGAAGACCGGCCACTCCTCCGCACCGATGCGCAGTTCCCCTTTCGGCAAAAAATCCTCTATCAGTCTGAGTTCTGGCATCGAAGCAATACAATAAAGCGTAAAATCATGCACCAGTAGCGCAGCGTTTAGCTGCTCCACCTCGCTGAAAGGAATAATAGATGTCCCAAGCAGCCATTCCACTGTAAGCACATGCTCCTTGCCTTGCTTTTCAATCTTTATCTGCGGATGCACAGGCCTTTCAGCAAATGCTACCGGCTGGATCGTCGCACTGCTCAGCGGCTTCTTGTCCTTGTACAGAAAAGCCAGCTTATGATGGCGGAAACGCTCCAGTATTTTCTTGTATTTAGGCAGCAGGTATTCCCACACCTGCTCCTTGGTATCTTCCGGTGGAACATCTTTCAGCGTCTCGCGGTAGTCGTCCATAAAATCCCCGAAAGGCAAATTCTTCCTCAGGAATTTCATTATCTCTTCCGGCGAAAATTTCCTTACCACCGGTATCAGGTCACGCTCAGCCTCATCATACACCATCGGGTTCACATACTGGTTCAGTTCCAGCTTGTGTATTCCATCCAGGTACTTGGTACCATCTTCATCAGTAAGACCGTCTATTAATGTCACATGCACAAAGGGATACCAGTTCACTGTAGCATCTACTACTATACCCAGGGCGCGGTCCTCTTCCTTTACAGGCTCTGCAACTATTGCGGCTGGCTTATATACCGGCGCCGCTGTAGCTACTTTCTTTAGCGTCGGATCTAGTACCCGCAGAAATGGCTTACCGTTCTCGTACGTAAAGGTGAACTTATCCGTCAGGTCATCATCAAGCGTAAAGCCATACTGGCGCAGAAGCTTATTCTTCTGCTCGTCCCAGTCCCTCATCGACTGGAAATATTGTGAACCATATGCGTTCAGAACTTGCAGAAAAACTGTCGCCTTATGCCTGCACAACGGATGGCTCACTTCCTCGCAACCGCACGATGTATCAAAATATCTTTCGTCGTTCTGCTTCAGCAGCACCTTAAAAGTTTGCTCTTCATCAGGAACTTCCGCTTCTATTATATCATTCTTGCTGGTAATAATGATAGCCTTGCTGTTTGAAGCCCACATCTCCGCCTGCTCTATTGTATCCGGCGCTGCAAATATGCCCAGGGTTTGCCTGTTCACACTTCGCATACGCACTACAGTATGCTTCTGGTCGTAGCTGATCTCTGTATTTTCAAAGAAACCACTCTGCACTATATCATTCAATTGAAACAATGCCGCAACCTCGTGGCGACAAATATCACCAAGGTTATACGGGCACTGGCAGCGCACCGAAAGGTTTTTCGGTTGAAGGTATTTGCCTATCGTTACTGTATAGTAATTCTGGTACACATCATTACGCACACGGAAGCGCACTTGCTCTATCAGGTGATCAACATCGAGGAGTTGCACGCCACTGGTATGGAAGATCTTCTTCCCGCGACGTATAACTTCCTCTGTACCAAAGTTATATACGTGTTTTAATAAAGGTGGTAATGACATTTATTCTAAGAC
>CAMPKR010000321.1 GCA_946887345.1 uncultured Bacteroidota bacterium
TCCGTTTTCTTCTTGTTCCTGTTCTTCTATCCTGGCTATTGCAGCTATTGAATCACCTCCGTCCAGGTTTATCAGGCGCACGCCCTGGGTAGCCCTGCCCGCTTCACGGATGGACGCTACGTTCATGCGGATAGTTATACCCGACTTACAAGTAATGATCAGGTCTTCTTTTTCCTCAACGGAAAGTAAGCCTACCAGGGCACCTGTTTTATCAGTAATGTTGATAGTCCTTACGCCTTTACCCCCCCTGTTGGTGATGCGATAAGCCAACTGGTATTTTTTTGTATTACCATTTTCATCCGTCAGCTCTATGAGGTTCGACATATCCTCAGTGTTCTCACCATCAGCTATTTCTTCTATAAATGGCGTACGCTTACCGAGACCTTTTTCAGAAACAACGAGGATCTGCTTTTGCCTCATGTCCTTTTTGGCAACACAAACCATACCTATCACTTCATCGTTGTTCTCATCCAACTCTATGCCAAACACTCCGATAGCTCCCCGACCTGTTTCGCGCACCTTGCTTTCTTCAAAGCAAATAGCCCTGCCCGACTTTACCGCCATCATTACATAGCTGTTGCCGTCGGTCAGCGATACGTCCAGCAGTTGGTCACCTTCCTGTATAGTGATTGCATTAATGCCATTGGATCGGGGACGGCTAAAATCTTCCAGTCTTGTCTTCTTAATAATACCCTGCTTTGTACAAAGCACTACGCTATGATTGTGCACATAGTCTTTATCTTCCAGCATTGGCACATCTATGATGGTGCGTATTTTATCATCCGGCGGTATTTGTATCAGGTTTTGGATAGCGCGACCCTTTGAATTTTTCTCTCCTTCAGGTATTTCGTAAACCTTCAGCCAGTAGCAGCGGCCTTTCTCAGTAAAGAACAGCAGCGTATGGTGCGTAGAGGCTATAAACAGGTGCTCTATATAGTCCTCGTCACGGGTGCGGCCTCCCATAGCGCCACGGCCACCACGTTTCTGTGCACGGTATTCAGCAGATGAAGTACGTTTGATATAACCCAGGTGAGATACGGTAATAACCACGTCTTCCTCTTCTATCAGGTCTTCAATACGCATTTCATTGGCCAGGTATTGAATCTCACTCTTACGATCATCGCCGAACTTCTTTTGTACATCCAGCAGTTCATCTTTTATGATACCATAGCGCATTCCCTCATCAGAGAGTATTAGTTGCAGGTGCGCTATCAGTTTCATTAGTTCTGCATGCTCTTCGCGAATCTTATCGCGCTCCATGCCTGTAAGACGCTGAAGGCGGAGTTCGAGTACGGCCTTAGCTTGTATCTCGCTCATGCCGAATTGCTCCATCAGGCCAACCTTCGCAATATCCGGGTTTGCGGAACTGCGTATCAAAGCGATCACTTCGTCCAGGTGGTCGAGTGCGATCAGGTAGCCTTCTAATATATGCGCGCGTTTTTCAGCCTCACGAAGTTCGTATTGAGTACGACGAACAACTATTTCATGACGGAAAGACACGAATTCTGAAATTAGGTCTTTCAGGTTTAGTGTGCGCGGACGTCCGCCAACGAGGGCAACGTTATTGATACCATAAGAGGTTTGCAACTCACTGTATTTGTACAGTTGGTTGATGATCACCTGTGCAACTGCATCCCTGCGGAGTTCTACTACCAGTCGGGTACCATCCTTATTTGACTCATTGGCAACGTGTGTGATACCGTCAATGATCTTATTGTTCACCAGGTAACCTATCTTCTCTGCAAGCGCATCGCGGCTCACCTGGTAAGGAACTTCTGTGATAATGATCTGCTCCTTACCATTCTTCATGGTCTCCACAGTCACCTTACCGCGAAGCACTACCCTGCCACGGCCGGTATGCATACCGGCCTTTATGCCATCTATACCATAGATGATACCACCTGTTGGGAAATCGGGAGCCTTTACGAACTTCATCAGTTCGTCTATAGTTATTTCTTTGTTTTCTATGTATGCTACGCAACCATCTATTACTTCGCTCAGGTTGTGCGGCATCATGTTGGTTGCCATACCTACGGCAATGCCCGATGAGCCATTCACCAGCAGTGTTGGAACACGTGTAGGAAGTACCGTAGGTTCTTCCAGCGAGTCATCGAAATTGAGTGTAAAGTCAACAGTCTCTTTTTCTATGTCCTCCAGCATTGCCTCACCCAGGCGTTGCAGGCGTGCTTCTGTATAACGCATAGCTGCCGGTCCGTCACCGTCCTGCGAGCCATAGTTACCCTGTCCGTCTACCATCATGTAGCGCATGCTCCATGGTTGGGCCATGCGCACCATTGCGTCATATACTGAGCTGTCACCGTGCGGGTGATACTTACCCAGTACCTCACCCACTATACGGGCGCACTTCTTGTAAGGTTTATTGAAGGTGTTACCAAGTTCATGCATGGCAAAAAGCACACGCCTGTGAACGGGCTTCAAACCATCGCGAACATCGGGCAGTGCACGACCAACTATTACCGACATTGAATAGTCGATATAGGCGGTTTTCATCTGCTCCTCGATGTTTACCTGGACAATTTTATTACTCTCGTTATTGTCCTCCTGGGGACTGAGATCCTGGTTGTTTTGATCCATTAAAAAGGGATTGAAAAAAGACTCGCAAATATACGGAAAAACAAGGGCATTCTACACTTTAAAACGGGTGAAAAATGCGCCGTGGACAAGCTGTTGAAAAGATTTAACATCTCGGTTTGGAAATAGCAATTTCGTGTGTTTCCCACATCAGCAGAGCTGCTTTTTAGTGGTAAAAATCTAGTCGTCGCCCGGGCTATAAAGGCCTTTTTAAAATTGCTATCGTTAACCTGCTCACACAAATCAGCTTTTCTCTTTCATCTCTTATCTTAATATCCCAGACGTGAGTGGTAGCACCTATGTGTAAGGGTTCTGCAGTAGCTATTACATTACCCTCCTTTTTCCCTTTCAGGTGATTGCAGTTAATTTCCAGGCCGACGCAGATCTGCTTTTCAGGTTCCAGGCATAACCATGAAGCCACACTACCTATCGTTTCTGCCAGGGCGGCAGAAGCACCACCGTGAAGCAGGCCATATGGCTGTTTTGTTATATTACTTATTGGCATTGAAGCTTTTAAATAATTATCCCCTACATGTATG
>CAMPKR010000322.1 GCA_946887345.1 uncultured Bacteroidota bacterium
GATGCGTAAAAGAGGGCGGAATAATATATGACGTAAAAGGCTGCCTGGCAAAAGACAAAGTGCACGCGAGGCTGTAGCGAAATGGATATTTTGGAAGATATGCCACCCGTAAAACCGGGTGGCATATTTGTTTTTTGAATAAGTTTTTGAAAGCCCAAATAGATGCCTATTTGCTATATTAATGCCCTAAATTTGCGGACTAATTAAAAATCGCCTGGGCCGGAGCCCAGGGAAAATTGTACAATGTCAACTGTCAACTTAGGACTAATAGGATATGGCTACTGGGGACCTAACCTGGTAAGAAATTTTTACTCGGTGAACGGCTGCAATGTAAAAATGGTAGTAGATGCCAGGCAGGAACGCCTTAACCTGGTGAGCAAGAACTATCCTGCTATACAATGCAGCACTAATGCCGATGATATACTGCACAACCCCGAGATAGATGCCGTAGTAATAGCTACTCCTGTATTTGCCCACTATACTTTGGCAAAAAGGGCCCTTGAGAACGGCAAGAACGTACTGGTAGAAAAGCCGATGACAGCATCGGTGCAGGAAGCTGAAGAACTGATAGAACTGGCTGAGAAAAAAGGCCTGCTGCTGATGGTAGACCACACCTTCCTCTATACGGGCGCGGTAAGAAAGATAAAGGACCTCGTAGATAATGGCACTATAGGTCGTGTGCAGTACATAGATTCCACGCGCATCAACCTGGGCCTGTTCCAACCGGACATTAATGTACTTTGGGATTTGGCACCGCATGATATATCAATACTAAACTACCTGGTAGATCAAAGGCCCGTAAGTGTGAACGCTACAGGTGTGACTCATACGGGCAATGAAATAGAGAATATTGCCTACCTGACGCTGAACTATGCGGATGGCTTTATTGCCCACTTCAATTGCTCATGGACCTCTCCTGTAAAGATCAGGATGATGATGATAGGCGGAGATAAGAAAATGGTGGTATACAACGATATAGAGCCAACAGAAAAGGTGAAGATATACGATACCGGGTACGAGCATAAGACGGACGAGGACAAAAAGAGAATTCTGGTAGACTATCGCGCAGGTGACGTCTTTGTACCGAAGCTGAATACTACTGAAGCATTGGCCGATATGGCCAAGGATTTTATCACTTGCATAATAGAGAAAAAAATTCCTGTTTCTAACAACAGGATAGGCCTGGACGTGGTGAAAATACTGGAGGCTTCGAACGAATCGATCAAGAATAAGGGTAAAGAAGTTGCAATAAAATAATCAATGGAAGTAATAACTGTAAATAACGATAAACAAAGCCTGAACAACGTAAAAGTCGGGAAGGATGTAAGGATATTCAATTTTGTGAATGCCTATGGATGCAGCATAGATGATGGTAGTAAGGTAGGAGCCTTTGTAGAGATACAAAAGGGTGCAACTATCGGCAAAAACTGCAAAATATCCAGTCACACATTTATTTGCGAAGGTGTGCACATTGCTGACAATGTTTTCATAGGTCATAACGTTACTTTTATCAACGACCGTTTTCCCCGTGCCACCAATGAGGACGGATCTATACAGACAGAAGCTGACTGGAAGTGCGAGGAGACCTTTATAGACGAAGGTGCTTCCCTGGGATCAAGTGTAACAGTACTATGCGGATTGCGGGTAGGTAAGCGTGCCATAGTAGGCGCAGGATCGGTAGTGACGAAAAATGTACCTGAAAAGGCTGTGGTTGCGGGAAACCCGGCTCGGATTATTAAATACTTAGACTAAGATTTTTTGAACATGTCTGATACTATAGCGATGAATAAGATACCTTGCCTGGACCTTAAAGGCCAGCACAAGCAGATAAAGGCTGAAATATTTGAAGCTTTTGAAAAAGTATATGAGAACACTGCCTTCTCAGGCGGACCTTTTGTGGAAGAGTTTGAGAAAGGCTTCTCAAGCTATTGTGGTACCAAATACGCCGTAGGAGTAAACAACGGGACTACTGCTTTGCAATTGGCTATGCTGGCTTTGGGTATTGGCGTAGGTGACGAGGTGATAGTGCCGGCGAATACCTTTATTGCTACTGCCTGGGGTGTATCGCATGTTGGTGCTACGCCGGTGTTTGTGGACTGTACTTCTGATACCTGGGAACTGGATGTCGCCAAAATAGAAGAGAAGATAACAGCTAAGACAAAGGCCATAATAGGTGTACATCTGTATGGCCAGCCATTTGATATGGATGCGGTGGAGGCTATTTGCAAGAAGCACAACCTGTATATGGTTGAAGATGCTGCGCAGGCACAAGGCGCGCGCTACAAGGGTATAACAGTAGGTGGTCGCGGTGAAATGGCTTGCTTCAGCTTCTATCCTGGTAAGAACCTCGGTGCTTGCGGTGAAGCAGGGGGTATCACTACCAACAACGAAGCCTATACAAAGCATCTGCAAAGCCTGCGCAATCATGGTTGCACAGTTCGTTACTACCACGACGAAATAGGTTATAACATGCGTATGGGTGGCCTGGAAGGGGCATCGCTGAGCGTGAAACTGAAATACCTGGAAGGCTGGAACAACCGCCGCCGCGAAATAGCTAAGCGTTACCATGCAGAAATAAGCAATCCTAAGGTGAAGCTACAGGTTCAACCAGAGTGGGCTGACTCTATCTATCACCTGTTCGTAGTTACAACAGATGACAGGGACGGAATGATCAAATTCCTGAATGGCGAGAACGTATTCCCGGCACTGCATTACCCGGTGCCTTGTCACCTGCAGAAGGCATACGCTCACCTGAACTACAAGGAAGGTGATTGTCCCAATTCAGAATACCTGGCCGCTCATTGCCTGTCTCTGCCAATGTACGCAGAATTGACAGATGAAGAAGTAAGCCACGTAATAGCTGCGGTAAACAAATACTAGATTAAGAATGTCAATATAGAAAGGCGGGCGCATTGCCCGCCTTTTTCATGTGTTGAGAATAAAAGTAGGGTTAAATAAAAGAGGCGCCCAATGAGCGCCCCTTTGCTTTTTCCTGCCTATTATTCTGCAATTATTCTACTATGCCGCATGCTCATCTTTCAAGCTATTGCCTATTCCTTCTCTTCTTCTCTTTACCCAAGCCTTGAACTTGAAGCTTTGCAGCATCAGCACAGGTACCAGGATAAGTG
>CAMPKR010000323.1 GCA_946887345.1 uncultured Bacteroidota bacterium
TAGCACCATATAGCCCTTCTTGAAATCCATTGGAGTTGTCTGTGCCAGGGAGTTGACGAAGCGTGGTCACACCTCCCGCCAGGCCAAACGCCATCAATGCCGTTAGATACCACATTAAATGTTTGATATCGCTGGTGCTTAACCGGTATGGATCCTTCAGGTTCTTTGTGCAATCAGCGCACCGGACCCGACGTTTAGTTGGTATTTTCATTGATTTATCATCAACCATATTAGGCTGTACCTGGTGCCCATTTACCGCGGGTGGGGTGTTAGGAGTTTGATTAGGTGCCATGTATCCATAGTTTGTTTCTTAAAAATAACTATTCAACATCAGAAAACATAGCGCGCAGTTTGCCATAGTGGTTTTTAAAAATAGCCGCCCAGCTCGCCGTAGTGTTCCATTTAATAATACGCTCGGCGAAGTATCTGACTTCGTCGTATTGGCAGCCGATCCCCAGCTGTCCGTAGTGTTCCTTAAAGCCAGTCCTAAGTTTGCAGCTAGCCCCTATCTTTACACCTCATGCGCACAAAAGACAACCTATCTATCCGCAAATACCGCAAATGGCTGAAGCCTTATATAAAAGGCACCAGCGCAGAAAATGTTTTCATTCACCAGATAGACTACAACTTCCCCTACCGTAATAAACACTGGGCCCGGAAGATCATCCGCGAAGGGCTTTCCTTTTCACCCCATGCCGCCTTTGCGGTAACAGACGAACTTTGCCGCCTCCCCGGCTCTTTTCAAAGCCGCAAGCCAATAAAGCGCTATGCATGGAAATACCTGAACGCAATGCCGCGCTATTTCAGTCATCCCCTGCTTTCCCTCATCATCGATACAGGTAATCATAACTATCGCGAAATAGATTTCACCGACGAAGAAACGATGAGAAGAATGAACTTGGTACGTCCCTACAAACTGCACTGCGCGCTTAGTACAGTTTTTTGGACTTGCCTCGATGAAGAAGGAAAAGTAGACGAACTATTGGATGCCATCCACACCGAATGGCGTGCATCAGAAACATTGTAAGCAATCCCCAGCTGGCCCCGATGTTCGAGATGTTCCACCGGGCATCTCGAACACCCAATAAAAACCTGTTCTTTGAACAGTCTTCACCACCGCTATGTTGCCAATAACAACCAACAGCAACATGAACTCCGTTCCGGATGCTCTTCGAGATCCCGAACAACCAGAAAACTATAAGACCGCCCGGCATAGCCGCTGACTACACCGGGCGGGCAGCAAATCCCAATCTGCCATATAACACTAAAGAAAGGCATTGCAAAAAATATTCTCGCGGCCTTAGTTCACCAGCTTAGCCTGCTCTACCAGTGTAGATATAGACGGAAGTGTTATACCGAGATTGCTCGCATAGTGCATCACTTCATGCTGGTAACCTGCCTGCTGGAAAAAGTCTTCAAAGGTATTCTGTGTATACTGGCTATCGATACCTGCGGTAAAGGACTCATAATTCAGGTTCTGCTGGGCATAGCCATATATCCAGAACGCGCCGGCCAGCATGATAAATGCCTCCCGCAAACTGAGTGTTTTCCCTTTATAGGTCACCGTTATCGACCCCGATGATGGGCCGCCAACATACATAAGGGCGATCTCCAGTACGGAGAGGTCCACCGGGAACTTAGGGACAATGTCATTATCATTTGCATAGTGCCATGCATTGGAAAGCTTGTTATCCAGGTCTGCTGCATATGCGCTGTTGCCGGCTGCCGGAGCGGCAAAAGTAACCAGCGAGGTAAGGTCAGCGATCGTTGGTGTTGAGCTGATCAGCGAGGATATAAAATAAGACGCAGATACATTGGCCGCGTTCCCGCCGAGGCTATGTCCTGTAATGATCACCTGCTTGCCATTAGCCACTGCATTGGCCTGCAGGTAATCAAAGATACCCGGTCCGTTGGGATCATTGGTGTTTTTCATTCCTTTTACCTGGTTGAATGCCAGGTTGGCGCCTGCGGTGATCTTCGCATTGGTGGTAGAAGGCGATACATAGGCCCAGTCCACAGTGGTGATCACATCCATATCTTCCAGCACCCAGTTGGCAAAGGCATCCCAGTCTTTTACTACGTCAAAAGGCGGTAGTGAACCACGGATGGCCAGCGCATATATAGAGGAATCTGGATTGGTGGCAATAAAAGCATAGTTGCCGTCGGAAGTTACGGTCCCATCCCATACTACATTCCAGCCGGGAAGGTAGCTGTCAATATCGGCTTGCGGATTACCGTAGCTGAGGCCGCAAAGCAATACAGCGATCTGCTGGTTGGATAAAGTGGCAGGGTTGCCTGTGAGTGATTTCATGTTGTTTTGATTTAAAGTGAATAAATGAGAGGCCTGATGGTTTCATGGAAGGGCCTCACGTTATAGAATTTTATACAGCAATTTAGTGTTTTTCCGGAAATCAAACTGTATCAGGAAGATTAAAGTAACGGGGCATTCTTCGTAACACAGGGCGCCGCTGTTGTAGTCCCCGGCAGGCCGTAGTGTTTCTTGCAAACTCAGAACTAATCATTCTCAAAGCCAAGACATTCTTTTTCCCATTTCTTTCTCACATCTTCAGCCGGTTTGTACAGCTTTTCGTTTTCGTCTTCATAAAACAAACCCAGGCTGTTGTATAGCGACGGGAGTTGGTTTTTCGGCACACTCTTATTAAAACTGTCTACTTTCTTGCTGATGGCTTTGGCCAGGCTCTCATGATAAACTGCCCGCATAAAACTATCAATAACGACGTTATAGCGTAGAGCCATCTTTTTATTCCATGGAGCGATTGAATAAAAAGTGCCCTTTTATTTTGTTTCTTTTCTTTTGGGCAAGCAAAAGAAAAGAAAGAGCAGAGTGTAGCACTACAGCGAAACAAGACAAAAGCTGACAATCACCACCTAAAGCCTACAGAACATTTAATTGCATAAATCAATAAAAAAACGTATCTTTGTAATAGAAAAATTCCGCCATGAAAAAGCACCATAATCCCTCAAAAAGACTCGACAAAAAATTTTTTTTCAAAAAAACCTTAACAAGCCTTCACAACCGCAGTTCGTGAAGACAACTGCTT
>CAMPKR010000324.1 GCA_946887345.1 uncultured Bacteroidota bacterium
CTTAAAACCTTTCCGCATTTCATAGCCGGACGGCGAAAAAAAGGTGAGCACCAAAGCATGGCCGGGATATTCTTCCCGGAGTTGCTCCAATACGGGCCTCCCCTGCTCAAACTCTCCCAGGGAGGCACAATGCATCCAGATACGCGGCCTCCATTCGTCTATCAGTGCATATCTTATCCTTGACAGCAGTCCTTTTCTGCCGGCAACAAACAGCCCCGCCTTTTTGCTGAACAAACAAGCAACTCGCAGAGCGAGTGAGTACAAAGCTATTGCCAGCCTATAGATGAGGACAGACATCGATTACTTAAAATAGATTTCTTCCGATTTGCGCCTGAATATAGGTATGTGCAGACCACCCCGCAACCCAAACAGCAGATCTATTCTGCTATCGCTATCAGCTCGCATCAGGTCATATTGATAGTCCCTTCTGCCGCGGGTAAAGCCAGCAGACACATTGAGCCCGATATAAAAATTGAGGAAGCCGTCGTTTGAAAAGTAATTGAAACCGGCAAACTCTTCAAGCAATATGCCATTAGTCAGTCTATCGTAGCCCTTATTGTATTCATCGCGGATGTGAGGTATTGCCTTATCACGATCAAAAATCTTGATCTTATGCTGCATGAAGCCTACTGTAGTTAACAGCATGATTGTGCTCGCCTGCGATTTCTTAGAGATGGGAAAAAGCTTTCCGGCCTGCAGCCCTGCAGCATAACCCCGCTCATAAATATTGATATCGGTACGTGTACCATTTTGGCTCAATAATCCGCCGTCCTTCAAAATATTAATCATCAGCGAATCTTCGCGAATGTTGCTGCCATTGACAAAGTCGAATTTAACTCCGCCTATCCAATTGCTCCTTGTTTTATATAAAACAGAAGGCCCGAAACGATAGCTGGTGCCAAACCTTTTGGCCATATCAGCACCCGGAAAGTCAAGATTGCCGTTCATTGTGATCACAAAGCCTTCTTTGGTCACCAGGTTGCTCTTGCCAAAAAGCTCCTCATCCTGGGCCATAGAGTGAAGGGAAAGGAACAGCGAGGAAATAAAAACAAATAAAATGCGTTTCATTACTTACATGCCTGCGGAAGTGTGAAGATAGGCAAATATCCTGACCCACAGCCTTTTAGCAAATTGGCGAAGAACAGGGTGTTTTGCTAAATGCCCCGCTTAGCGTAGGTTTGCAGCCGTTAAAAGAATCCAGTATGCATCCACTGCAAATGGTTGACCTGAAGCGTCAATATATTAAGATAAAACCTGAAATAGATGCCGCTATTCAGAATGTAATAGACAGCACTGCATTCATAGGCGGTCAGGACATAAGGGAATTTGCAGCCGAGATGCAGGCCTATCTGGGTATTAAACACTGTATACCCTGTGCCAATGGTACGGATGCACTACAGATAGGACTTATGGCCCTGGATCTGAAACCGGGAGATGAGGTGATCACTCCGTCGTTCACATACATGGCTACAGTGGAAGTAGTGGCGCTGCTGAGACTAACCCCTGTATTTGTGGACGTAGATGCGGATACTTTCACCATGAACGTTGAAAGCCTGAAGAAAGCAATCACTCCACGAACCAAAGCGATCATACCGGTACACCTATACGGACAAAGCTGTGATATGGAGCCTATCCTTGCAATGGCTAAAGAACACAAGATACCCGTAATAGAAGATAATGCTCAGGCGATAGGCGGCAGCTATACCTTCCCGGATGGGCAGACCGTGAAGACGGGTACCATGGGGCTAATGTCGACTACCTCGTTCTTCCCATCGAAGAACCTGGGCTGCTATGGCGATGGCGGTGCCATGTTCACCAATGACGATGCGCTGGCCGAAAAGCTCCGCATGATAGCTAACCACGGACAGAAGGTGCGTTATTATCATGAAATGGTTGGCTGCAACAGCCGGCTCGACAGCATACAGGCAGCAGTACTGCGTGTGAAGCTGAAACACCTGGACGAATACTGCGATGCCCGCCGTGCAGTGGCTGACTATTATGACAACGCTTTTAAAGACAATCCGAACATCATAACACCCTACCGGCCCGCCTACAGTAAGCACGTTTTTCATCAATACACATTACAGGTAAAAAATGTGAACAGGGATGATATACCTCCTGCTCTCGCTGAGCTGAAAATACCATCCATGCTCTACTACCCTGTTCCCTGCCACAAGCAGGAAATGCTGAAAGACTATAATGTTGCCAATTCTGTTGTCCCCGTTACAGACATGTTGCAGGACTGTGTGATCTCCCTGCCCATACACACAGAACTTACAGAAGAAGAATTGAAGTATATTTCAACTAATTTCCTGGAAGTAATAGCACAATTGGCGAAATAATGAAAGTGATCACTACACCTTTTGAAGGACTGCTGATACTGGAGCCCAAAGTTCATGGCGACGAAAGAGGTCATTTCTATGAGAGCTACAATATGCAGACGCTGCTGGATGAGGCAGGGTTCTCCACTCCATTTGTGCAGGACAACCAGGCACGTTCGGTAAAGAATGTACTGAGGGGCCTTCATTACCAGAATGAGCCATCTCCACAAACGAAACTGATACGTGCCCTGGAAGGTGCTATATGGGATGTAGTTGTAGACCTTCGGCCCGGCAGCAAGACGTTTGGCCAATGGTACGGCGTAGAGCTTTCAGCGGAAAACAAACTACAATTCCTGATACCGCGCGGATTTGCGCATGGCTACTCGGTATTGACGGAAACAGCAGAAGTATTTTATAAGTGCGACAACATCTATAATAAATCTGCTGAAGGCGGCATCCGGTACAATGATCCGGCATTGAACATTGACTGGAAGATCAATCTTGATGACGCTATAGTGTCTGAAAAGGACCTGGTACAACCCTTGCTGAAACATGCAGTGATTAATTTCTAACTACCTCCACACATAGTACAACACCCCATTTAGGTCATCAGTAAAGAAGAACGAACGGTCATCGTGCATCAATACATCACAAGGACGGCCTTTGCGGTCTTTATCTTCTTTTCCTTCGAGGAAGCCGTTGACGATGTCATAGTATTTGTCCTTGCCTGCCACCTTT
>CAMPKR010000325.1 GCA_946887345.1 uncultured Bacteroidota bacterium
GTCGAAGTGCATGTAGTATTTGTCGTCTGCAAAATCTGCAATGGCCAGGGAGATGAGGTAGTAGTCGATAGGGTAATTTGTTTTCCAGTGGTATTTGAGGAGGTTGGGGCCAGCGCTGGTAGTAGATACCAGCAAGCCGTTGCTGCCTGCCTTGCAATAGTCGGGGACAGTTACGTGCATATCTACGCTGTCTATCTTGTCCTGGAGCGCTTGCTTGGCAGGCCACCAGTCTTTGGTAGCGTAAGGATCGCTTACGGTATAGACCATGTCAACACCGCCAGCCACGTCGTGAAGGATACCGGTGAAGAAGCCCGTGCCTGTGGGAGGTGTACCGTGGTAGCGGATGCGTACATCGAAAGTATTGCCCTGGTTCAGGGTCATGGGGAAGGTAACTTTCCTTATGTAGCCCTGGGTGGTGAGCGTGCCCAGCAGATCGTATTGACCGTTTAGAATAATGGAGTCGATAGTGAGCATGGAATCCAGCTCAAAAGCGTAGAGGTTCATGGTGGGGGCTACGACCTGCGCTGTCGTCTTTGTATTGCCCTCTACATAGATAGAAGTATCAGTGAGGTTGAAGTCGAAGGCTACGTGCTTGATGTCGTAATAATCTTCTTCCGGTACCAGGTTAGCGCTCTTGCCAAGGTGGGCGTGTTGCATTTTTTCGCCCTGCCTTTTAAGGGCGCAGGGATGGTCGTGAATGTCTTGCGCCACCGCGCCGAGGCCCAAAAGAGACAATGATAGAAAGCCTAAAAGTTTTTTCATCTGCGTGTGATTAGATAAGACTATTGTTTGCTGAGTTTTAAATTACAGACATTTCCTTGGTTATCGATTACGTTCAACAAGTAGATGCCGGGAGCGTAGGTGCCAGCTGGGATCACCACCCCGTTGTTATTGCTTTCTACTGAGTATAAGATGCGGCCGCTGATATCGCGAAGGGTAATAGTTGATCGGGGATGGAGGCCTGTTACGTTCCAGCTGTCGGTAGCGGGATTGGGGAACACCCTAAGACTTGTTTTGTATCCTTCTGGAATGCCCAGGCTGGGGTCCTGTGAAATATTGTTGACGTCCCTGAGCAGCCATTCATTGGGGTCGATTGCCAGGGCGTTCATCGGCTTGCTCCAGTTGAACATGTAAGTCTGCACGGTTTGGTTGTTATAAACCTTTACAACAGTATCACCTTGTGAGCTTTTGAACTGCAACTCAATGGGAGTTGAGAAAGTAGCTACAGAACCGGGCTCCGAGGTGCTTTGGTTCAGCTGGACATAGACGATGCCGTTTGACTGTGTCCATGTTGCGTCGTAGATAGGGAAGCCTTCCTTGTAAACCCACTGGTCGAAGAACGTATCCAGGTTCTGACCTGTGATCTGCTCTACCAGTGTTTCAAAATCTGAAGTCAGCGCGGTGCTGAAGGCAAACTGCGACTGGTATTGCTGGAGGAGCTGGAAGAAAGTATTATCACTCGCTGACACAAAGCGCAGCATGTGGACTACGGAGTTGCCCTTGTTGTACGTGAGTCTTCCGTCAAAAATCCTTGCTTCGTCGGTAGTGTCATCAACATAGAGGGCGCCATCGGGCTCTGAGAGTACATCGAGATGCACATCGTGCATATAATCGAAGGCGGCATTGTAGCCGTAAAAATGGCTCAGGAAAAGATACTCCGAATAAGAGGCAAAGCCTTCGTTCAGCCATATATCTTGCCAGGTGCCGCAGGTGACGTGATCGCCGAACCATTGGTGGCCAAGCTCATGGGCAACGAGGGTGGGTTCAAAAAAGCCAAGGGTCGTCATAGTCTGGTGTTCCATGCCGCCTGCAAAGGGGGCCATGCAATGGCCATACTTTTCTTCCCAGAAAGGGTACCTGCCGAAAAGCGTAGAAAAATAGTCGACTTGCAGCCCTGTGGAGTCTATGATGTCCTGGAAGAAAGGGAGTGTCTGGCTGTTGTCATACACATAGTTCTGCACCAGCATAGAATCGTTGTTGTTGCTGAAGTGCATATAATAGGAGTAGTCTATATAGGTAGATACAGCAAGAGAGACCAAATACTGATCTATGGTGTATTTGCTTTTCCACTCGTAACGGGAGTGCGTGCCACCGATGGGTGTAACCGCTGTGAGGAGACCGATGCTGCCTGCTTTTTGGTTGTTAGGAACGGTTATCCAGATGTCGGTGGAATCTATTTTGTCCTGTAATGACTGTTTACAGGGCCACCAGTCACGGGCATCGTAGGGCTGGCTGAGGGTATAAGTTACCCAGGCACCCCAGGATTGTGACTGTTGCCTTCTTAGTCCGCTATTGTTTGGCGGCTGGCCGTGATAGTAAACCCTGGCCGTAAAGTTGGTGCCCTGTGTAAGAGGCACGCCAAGATTTACCGTACGTATAAAAGAGGATGAATTGAAGGGAAGAGAAAGCCCGTTGATCACTACGGAGTCAATAGTAATAGCAGGGTGCAGTTCAAATACATATTGAGACATGCTGGGCACGACAACCGTGGCTGTGGTGGTAGCGCTGCCTGCTATTGAATTGTTTGCATTGCTCACGCTCACGTCAAGTTTCACATAGCCAACATTATAGTCCTCTTCTAAAAGAGATCCAACTGTAGATTTACCGAGGTTGGAGAAGAGTGTTTTCTTTACGTCGCCACAATGCCCGCGCGCAGTGTGCGACGCTTTATCAATTTGTGCTTTTGCCGTAACGCTGAAACTTAGTAGTCCGCATGCGAGCCAAAATTTTGCTGATCTTCTGTTCATCTTTGTTAATGACCCTGGAGGTCCTGCTATAATCCCGAGATAAATATGTAAATTACTGATATTTTAATGAATGTGGCATATTTTATGCGGAAACTTACAATGCGATGATCTGAATTCATTATTCTCACCCTTAAAAATGTACATATGAGGCTGAAAATTACTTTACTGTTCATTGCTTTTTCATTTGTTACGGGAATACAGGCGCAAAACCTGAGTTTTGCGGCGAGAGGAGTAGGGGGAGGTGGAGCTTTGTTCTTTCCGAAGATTAACCCGGCGAATGC
>CAMPKR010000326.1 GCA_946887345.1 uncultured Bacteroidota bacterium
ATTATCTACTCTCTCCCTATCATGGTAGCAAGCTTTGGCGGCATTATCAACGAAACTTTCGATCGCATCATGCTCGGCTGGTGGTCACCTGCCACTACTGAGCTGGCAAAAAAAGAAGAGGTCGGCATCTACAATGCCTGCTATAAAATATCTATCCTGATTACGCTCTTCGTGCAGGCTTTCCGCATGGGTGCAGAACCTTTTTTCTTCAAAGAAGCTAAAGGGGAAGATGCACCTAAAACCTACGCCAAAGTGATGAACTATTTCGTCATCACCATCTGCACCATGTTTCTTGTGGTAACGCTATATCTCGATATCTGGAAGCACTTTATCCAGAACGAAAAAATGTGGGTAGGACTAAAGGTAGTTCCTTTCCTTCTCATAGCTAATATGTGCCTGGGCGTCTACTACAATCTTTCCATCTGGTACAAACTTTCCAATAGAACAAATGCCGGGGTCACCATCACTTTTATTGGCGCGGCTGTCACCCTTGTTATCAACTATTTCTTTATCCCGCACTTTAGCTACATGGCTTGCGCAGTAGCCACTTTAGCCTGCTACGGCTCTATGATGTTCATTTCCTATGTCCGCGGACAAAAGGTATATCCTGTGCCTTACAATGTCAGCAAGATAGCAGCCTTCTTTTTTGTAATGCTGGCTTTCTATTTTATCCATCTCACTATTAGTGCCTACATTTCCAATATCTGGTTAAAGCACGCCATAGCAACTATACTGCTGGTGATGTATGTGCTGTATATTCTCCGTAAAGAAGGAAGAGAGTTACAAAGCTTACCTGTAGTGGGAAAGTACTTTAAGAAGCCCCTTTAGGGGTTGGGGTTTTACGCCAGCAGCTCACATGGCTTCATGCCTGTAGCTTTCTTGAAGGCGGTAGAAAAATGTGAAATACTACTGTAACCCAGCGAATTGGCTACTTCAGAAACTGTCTGTCCCTGCAGTTGTAGCATTTCTTTTGCCTTTGTTATACGCAGTTCTTGCTGAAAGTCATGAATTGTTTTTCCCACCAGCGCCTTAAATCCTTTCTTCAGGTAGCATTCATTCATCGCCACCATTCTTGAAAGTTCCTTTATCGTTATCGACTGGTCAACATTCTGCTCTATAATGCGGCGCGCATCAAAAACCTTTTCACGCTCACTCTCATAGGTCAGGAAGCGGCAGGCAGGCACAGCACATACTGTAAAAGGAACGGCTATGTTTTCTAATGCCCTGCGCAACAGGTGAACGGCAAGCTCGGTACACTGCAGCGCTTCCGCAAATGGCGTTATGCCCGCAGTACTCTTTAGTTGCTCCAGCATTGTGCTCGTTTGCCGGCAGATACTGAATTGCTGCTCTGTCGTTTGGTCAAAACGGAAGGGGGGATTTGCTATCAGCGTATTAACAGGGTACTGGTCAAAAAATCCCGGCATGAATTGCAGCCAGCATACATCTGCCCCAAAAGGCTGTGTTTCCGATGGTTGTATATAGGCTATTTGCAGGCAATACTGGTTATCGTCAATAGGGAACAGCAGCAGTCTTGCATGTTCTTCCGGCAGGCTGTTCTCTGAAAAAATAACGCCCAGCCATTCTGCTTTCACAGAGCGGCTGATCTCCATTATCTCGCGGCTCATTACCTGGACATTCTGGCCCAGTATACGCTCCAGGGGGAAGGGAGAACCCGAACTTACTATTTCTATTACATCCTGCACGGATTGCAAAGATAGGACGATTGACCTTATGCAATGTTATCAGTCAGCAATCGACATTGTTATGACAAATACCTAATTTACCACATGTCTCGTATCCGGCAACTCGGCGAACTTTTCGAATTTATTCACGAAACCCTGCCCTCGGCTATAGCCCGGGTCTGGGTCAGAATATACTTGCGTAAACGCTATCCCGACGAACAGGAACGAAAATACGTGGCTCATAGCGACTTTGTCAGCCTGCACTCGAAGTTTAAGCTTAGAGTAATATCTTTCCTGCCCTGGTTTTGGGCTGTCCTTTTCCTGGCCTTATAGCTACCTCACTATTTACCACTTTCAACTAAATACAATAAAAAGCCCCACGAAAAATCGCGGGGCAACACCATTAAATAAACGCTATCCCCATTTAGACGCTCATCATTATTTTTTCCTTCGCCTAGTACAAGTCCCAACCCCAGCCGTCCATGTTTAACTTTTTTAAGTGCCCGTCTACCAGGTACATTATCACGTAATGGTCTTTCGGCTTTTTCAGCACCAGGTCATACCAGTGCCCTGCATCCCTCATGTATAGCTTGTAGTCTTCCGTTTCGTGATCTACAGCGCCTTTGCCATCTCGCCACCACCAGGTGCCCCATTGGTTCAGGGTTACGCGCAGCAGCGTGTCATTGACAACATACACATGCGCCCCGTCCCAATACGATTCCATATTGAACGACGCCATTTCGTATATCGTGCTCTTTAGCTTCTTTTCCGGCAGCAGCAGGTCGTGCATTAGTTTAAATTCTCCGTGTGTGCAGGCTTGTATCATGGGTACACCTTTAAAGCACTCGGGCGTGTTCAGAAGTATCACGATTTTGTCTCCGGGGTCGGGCACCTCATGCAGCATATCATGTATAATGCGCTCAGATAAATACCAATACCGGCTTAATTTTAGTGTTAAACCCACATTCAGAAGGCCATATAGCATTAGTACCGTGAAAACTACTTTCCTCTGCAGCAGGCTTAATACCACTACCAGGAATGGGAAGCAAAATGCCAGCATCAGGTAGGCATATCTGTCCATCAGTACCAGCATGTTCTGCGGAAACCACATGGGGGATACAATTATAGCGCCGAAACCGGTCCAAAGCATCAATAGCCCCGCCAGCTTCAGCTTGCCGCTAAGCCTTGAAAACTGCCTGAAATACGTAGCGATAAGTACAAAGATGAGCGTATAAGAAAAGTAAACAGTTGTTGGCTCTTCTATAAAATGATAAGCAGCTTTCCTCGCTTCATCCGGCCAGAACCTGCCCATAAATACAATGTGGAATACATACTTC
>CAMPKR010000327.1 GCA_946887345.1 uncultured Bacteroidota bacterium
CATTTCATCAGCTTCCGGAACTTTTTACTCCTCGACAAGGAAACGGGAACAACCATCGGGAAAGCAGGTTTCCATACCTGGCAAGCCAGGCATAGCCGGGCGGAGATCGGCTATGGCATCGACATTGAATCGTACAAAAGAAAAGGGCTGATGAAAGAAGCGCTGAAAGCTGTCATCCACTACGGCTACGAGGAAATGGGGTTGTACAGGATCGAGGCATTTGCAGGCCCTGCAAACACAGGCTCAATACGGCTGCTGGAAGGACTTGGCTTTACCAAAGAGGGGCTTTTACGGTCGCATTACAACAAGGCGGGGGAGCTGCAGGACTCTGTCTGCTACGGTCTTTTGAAACCTGAATATGAGCGGGTAAAAACCGGGTGGTAAGCCCTTGAGTTTATAGGCAAAAAGCCGTACGTTTGCACCACTTTTATTAGCATCCTCAACATTATTCTAATATGAATTTTCAACTTACAGAAGAGCAGAAAGCCGTACAAATGGCCGCCCGCGATTTCGCAAGAAACGAACTACTCCCCGGTGTTATCGAGCGCGACGAACACCAGAAATTCCCCAAAGAGCAGATCAAGAAACTGGGTGAACTTGGTTTCCTGGGAATGATGGTTGATCCCAAATATGGCGGTTCGGGTATGGACAGCGTTTCTTATGTGCTGGCTATGGAAGAGATATCTAAGATCGATGCCTCTACTTCTGTATGTATGAGCGTGAATAACTCACTCGTATGCTGGGGCCTTGAAACATTCTGTAATGAAGAGCAAAAGCAGAAATACCTTGTTCCGCTGGCTAGCGGCCAGAACCTCGGTGCCTTCCTGCTGAGCGAACCTGAGGCTGGTTCGGACGCCACTTCCCAGCGCACCACCGCCGATGACATGGGCGACCACTACTTGCTGAACGGAACTAAGAACTGGATCACTAACGGTAGCTCTGCTGATTATTACCTGGTTATAGCGCAGACCTATCCCGATAAAAAACACAAAGGCATCAATGCCCTGATCGTTCATAAAGACTGGCCCGGCGTTACAGTAGGTGCCAAAGAAAACAAACTGGGCATCCGTGGTAGCGATACACACAGCATCATGTTCCAGGATGTGAAAGTGCCGAAGGAGAACCGAATTGGTGAAGACGGTTTCGGTTTCACCTTCGCCATGAAAGTGCTTGCAGGAGGCCGTATCGGTATCGCTGCACAGGCATTGGGTATTGCCAGCGGTGCGTACGAACTCGCACTGAAATACTCTAAAGAGCGTAAAGCATTCGGTACTGAAATATCAAATCACCAGGCTGTGGCCTTCAAACTGGCCGACATGGCCACCGCTATTGAAGGCGCGAGGCTGATGGTGATAAAAGCAGCATGGACCAAAGACCAGGGAGAGGATTACACCCTATCTGCTTCTATGGCTAAATTGTATGCTTCTGAGATCGCACAATGGGTGACCAATGAAGCTGTACAGATACACGGCGGGTACGGTTATGTAAAAGAGTTCCACGTAGAGCGCCTTATGCGCGATGCTAAGATCACGCAGATATACGAGGGCACTTCAGAAGTACAGAAGATAGTCATCAGCAGGACCGTTCTTAAAGGACAATAGTAAACTACGATATCAAAGCCCGGGCCTCAAGCCGGGCTTTGCTTTTAGGGGATTTAGAGTTGTTAAACTTACGAGATATCAGTACTTTAGCGTAAAGACAAAAGAGTGAAAAGATCAGCAGTTATCGCAGGATTATTGTTTACGGTTTTGGCGTCGTCCTGTTTTGAAGAAAGAAAAGCTACCCGTTGTCCCGGACCAAGGAACCGTCCTCCGAAGGCATTCAGCAAAGCAGACATACCACCCGCGACACAAATAACCACGCTATACACAGCAAGCCGCTAATTACTACCTAGGTATTGATTTTTGCACTATTTTTATTTCAAAGACAGCCACTGTATGAAAAACTTTACGATCATTGCCGCCTCCCTGTTCCTGCTGACTGTTGCAACCTCGTCCTGCATGCGTGAGAAATTCAACCATGGTATGCCACGCAATTGGTATAACAGGCCGCATCCTCCTAAAAAGTTTGTGCATAACAACGGCGAGACTGCTAAAGAGGTAGTTGTAGCCAAGGCTAGATAACGCCCTGCTCACGTAGCACTTTTTTTATCTTACCGCGAATGCTGATTATCCGCCCAAACCGGGAACCTGCGATCATACAGAACATAAATGCGGTGAGCATATTACCGCGTATCCAGTGCTCAAGCACCCAATGTCGGCTCAATTACAGCAGTATATAAGCGACCAGAATGATTACGCCGGTCGTATCACGCTTCGCGATGACTGTTTCCGATTCTTCATGCCAGAGTATCATGGACATCCGCCCTGCGCCAAAGCCCATCAACATACCAATAGCCCAACCCAATGCAGCCTGCAAGCATCCAGGTATTGCATCAGCACATCGTAAACCGACACGATGAGCATCGCATAAAAGATCGCGAGGTAGAAATAAAGCTTACGCTTCAGCTTCTTATCTACCCAATGCCTTTGTTTCGTGCGAAGCTCTTTTTCCATTCTATATAAATACAAACAGCCGGGCTTCGTGGAAAAGAAATCCCGGCTGTATCGTATGAAACAAACATCCTATGATCCTGTGGCAGGCGTTGCAGTTACGGCCTCAAGCAAAATATCTTCCTGCTTTTTACTGCCGAGCATATAGGCATCCATCACGGCTTTCTTTATCTCCGCATATACCCCATTTCCCTGCAAAGGACATGCAATCTTCGAAAACGTCTCGTCTATCAATCTGGCCAATAATTCCTCTTTCATAACACATCCAGTTTAATATCCTTATAATTAAAAGAACGTGCCAAGCAATCGGTGCTGATGTTAATCCGCTTAACGCAGTGATTAAAAGAAACTTAAAAATCCCCTTGCAAAGAATATAAAAATCCGGGTGAAGAGAAGCTAAGACAGTATTTTTAACCCATGATGAAAAAGTTGCTGCTATTATTATCTGTCATTC
>CAMPKR010000328.1 GCA_946887345.1 uncultured Bacteroidota bacterium
GCCAAAGCTTTGGACTCAGGACTGGTATACTTCTCTGCATAAAGCTCTAATTCCTTTGGTATCAGCAGTTGTGTCATAAGAATTAGAAATTAGGCTGTAGTTTGTTGTGTGTATAAAATTCCTGCAGATAGGCCACCACTTCGTCTACAGTATCGAAAATTTTAATCATTTCCAGGTCACCTGGGCTCAGGTTGCTTTCAGTTTCCAGCATGATAGTTCGCATCCAGTCAAAAAGCCCGTTCCAGTAGGCAGAACCCATACATATCATGGGAGTCTGGGTGAATTTCCTGGTTTGTATCAGGGTAGCTACCTCAAAAAACTCATCCATTGTTCCCCAGCCGCCCGGCATCATAATGAAGCCCTGGGCATATTTGGTGAACATTACCTTGCGTACAAAGAAGTAGTCAAAGTCCAGGGACTTGTCCCTGTCGATAAAAGGATTTTCATTTTGCTCAAAGGGGAGGTCTATGTTAAGACCTACTGAATTGCCACCCGCAAGGCTCGCACCTTTGTTGGCAGCCTCCATGATACCCGGGCCGCCGCCGGTGATGATACCGAAGCCTTCCTCGGCCAGCTTTTTGGCAATTTCTACTGTGAGTTCATAGTATTTATGTCCCGGCTTGGTACGGGCCGAGCCGAAGATAGAAATACAGGGACCGATCTTTGCCAGGGTTTCAAAGCCCTGGACAAACTCAGCCATTATTTTGAATATCTGCCAACTGGAGTGGGCTTTGGTTTCCGTCCAGTCTCGCAGCTTCAATTTCGTTATTTGATCTTTCATCTGCTCCGAGTACGTTTTTAGTACTGTCCTTTTTTGAAAACATGAACAAAAGTAAGAATGCTATTGCGGCATTTATTATCAGTAGCTCCACGCCAATCTTATAACCACCGAAAATAGAAGCCGACAGATCTCTCAGGTAGGCTTCATTTTCCTTCACCACGGCTACTTTGCTTGCATACCATTCAGGGTTATTCAGGAAGTCGAGCCCGATTGTTAGCAGGAGTGCATCAATGCATACCATCGGTATCAGTCTCTGGTTCACTATACGCTTAGTAAGGATACCAAAGGCAAACAGGCCAAGCAACGGCCCATAAGTAAAGCCTGCCAGCTTCAGCAAGATGCTTATAAGCGAACCGTTATCTATTTCCCTGAAGAAGAAAACAAAGGCAAGGAATACCACGGCAAACACGCAGTGAACTATCAGCCTGGTTTTTTTCTGCTGTGCTTCGCTAAGGTCTTTGTTGCGCTTAATTCCTAAAATGTCTATACAGAATGAAGAGGTAAGAGCGGTGAGGGCCCCGTCGGCGCTCGGGAACAATGCAGATATAAGACCGATAATAAAGCAAACGGTGATGATGAAAGGCAAGCCGCTGTTCACTACAATGGTCGGGAAGAGGTTGTCGCCCGTAGCGGTAATGCCATTTGCCCCGGCATAGAGGTAAAGCAGGCCACCCAGCAACAAGAAGATAAATACCACTCCCATCTGCAGGAAACTCATTACGAGCATATTCTTTTGAGAGTCTTTCAGGTTGCTGACGCTGATGTTTTTCTGCATCATTTCCTGGTCGAGCCCGGTCATTGTGATAGTGATGAACGCACCACCCAACACTTGCTTCAGGAAGAAATTACCCGCCATAGGGTCGGTCCCGATCATTTTGGTAAAGCCCTTTTCTGTCATAGCCGCCCAGGTGCCTCCCAGGTCGAGGTTCATGGTACTCATTATGTAACCTACGCATACCAGCAGAGCGCCCAGCATAAAGGTAGTTTGAAGTGTATCAGTCCACACAATGGTCTTCACCCCGCCCCTGAATGTATACAGCAATATCAGCAGGAGGATCAGAATAGATGTGGCCTCAAATGGAATATCCATATTGTCCAGCACAAACAGCTGTAAAACCTTTATTACAAGGTACAGGCGCAATGTTGCACCCAGCGTGCGAGAGAGTATGAAGAAGAGCGCACCTGTTTTATAAGATGTTCTACCCAGCCGCTTATCCAGGTAGCTGTAGATAGATGTGAGATGTAATTTGTAATACAACGGCAGCAATACATAAGCCACCACGAAGTACCCGAGCCAATACCCTATCACTACCTGGAAATAATCGAAGCCTGAGCTTCCCACCGTACCCGGAACTGAAATAAAGGTCATACCTGATAAGGAAGTGCCTATCATACCGAAGGCCACTACCCACCACTTACTGTTGCGGTTGCCTATGAAGAAGGATTCATTGTCTGAGTTGCGGGAGGTGTAAAATGCAATGCCCAGCAGCAAAGCAAAATAAGCCAGTACTATGAGGAGGAGTAATTCTGATTGACCCATGTATGTAAAATAAAAAGACTTTGCCCGAAAAAGGCAAAGCCCTTCAAATATTTTTCAACGATTAAAAACCTATGTTAAAGCCGATCCTTGGATCAAATAACCTTTTGTAGTAGGGGCTGTAGGGATCTTGTACCACATCAAACAGGAGCATAAAGTACAACGACAAGCTTCCGGTTATTGGCTGCCGCACGCCTGCACCTATAAGACCAATGAAAACATTTTTGCGCTCTTCGTTAGCTGTTATCACATTGGTACTAGGGTCCTGCTCCAGGTCGGTTATGACTCCAATGTTCATTATTTCCGGCTGGGCATGAATAAACAGGTTTCTCCAAACTATATAACGGGCCCAGAGATTACCGCTGTATATAGTGGTTTTCCTGTCAAACTGTATAGTTCCTGCATATTGGTTTCCTGAATACAGATCTATCAATTCATACTTATTTCTGTAATACTGGTAGCTAAGACCGATACCAGCGGCAAAATTGTCAGTGATCTTATAACCTACCATTGGCGAGATACCTACGCTGGCAAAGCCTGTTCCGAAGTTGAGGTTGGCACCGCCGCCAATAACGAGACGACTCATGTCAAAACCCTTAGGCTTCAGGTCCTTCTTTTTTGGAGTGCCTTTTTTGCCACTGCTATTATATATTTCCTGTGCATAGGTC
>CAMPKR010000329.1 GCA_946887345.1 uncultured Bacteroidota bacterium
CCCAAGATCGTGCCCAGGTTGGAGAAATTCGCTCTTGCCCAGCTCAGCGTCAATTATAAGCTTACAACTACCCAAATGACTGTAGGGAAAGAAAAGCAGTTTGGAGGCGGTGCTAAGATGGCTGGCGCCCGCATAACAGCCTACCTGGAAACTACTGACGGTGAACTGACAGATGCCGATTTCCAGGAAGTGACCGACCACTTCTATTCCTATTTTCAGAAAAAGCTAAAGTCTAGTGGTATAGATACCGTTGCCTGGTCTGCCATTACGGCTACTGACTTTTATAAAGACGGTAATGAGGCCTCAGGAAGCAAGGAGGAAAAAGGTGAAAATCTTGTAAAGGTCACTACCTCGGCTCATAAGGGAAATAGCATGTACGGCGGGCTCACCGGCTTTGCTTTCGGTAAAATAAAGAAGGCCTCCAGGTTTTGTAAGGAACTGGGCGCCCCTGCAGGCTTTTTCCATGTCACAGTCGACTTCGCCGATGTTACAGCAGGTGTAGATATCAAGACCAGCCGCCCTAACTACCCCTCAGGATACTATCCTTATACAACCACAACCACTTATAAGTATCATGCAGCTACCAAGCCGGACATGAAAGTAATACCAGCCAGCAGCACAGGAGGATTCACCCTGCTATGGAACGAAAAGGACCAGAGTGAGAGCATTGTAGTAGCCAAAGACATCTCTTCCGGTTATACCTACCATACAGACCTTGTTCAGGACCCATCGAGGATCAAAAGCCGCCTTTTCAACTTTGCCAAAGCGATGGACCCCGTTGTAATAGAAACAACCCGGGAGCAATACAAAACAGCGGCGAAAAAGGCCCTGGAAAAATATGCCGACACGTTTGTAGCCCTGGCTATGAACCTGAAAAAAGACTAACGGACGCTACCTTAGCTCAGCTGTGGCATTACTTTTTACTCCTCAAAGTAAAAACTAATGCCCTTTTGCTATGAAGCTGAAGCTCACTGTTGTAACACTATTATGTTTTTTATTTTCCTGTATGTCCGCAAGAAAGACGGGAAAATACTACACCCGGGCAGTAAATGATAGTCTTAAAGTAGACGCTATTATTGTACCCGGACTTGCTTTTAAAAGTAGAGACTGGCCAACCTTGATGAAGCGCCGAGTTATCTGGTCTTGGATTCTATATAAGAATGGTATCACTAAACATGTTATCTATTCCGGTGGCGCGGTGTACACCCCTCATATTGAGGCGTATGTAATGGGGCTTTATGCCCAAAAGCTAGGGATTCCGCGCAAAGACATTTTTTATGACACCGCCGCCCAGCACAGTACTGAAAATGTATACTACTCATACCTGATAGCAAAGAAGCAGAACTTCAAGTCTATTGCACTTACCACGGACAGGTACCAAACCGGCTTCCTGAAACGTTTTCTGAAAAGGAAATTTCGCAGCCCCATTCACTTGATACCGGTTTTTAGAGACAGCGTTGCCAAATATGAACACCTCGACCCTGCTATAGACACTAACAGGGTTCTTGTAAAGAGGCGCGGAGAATTCAAGTCCATCCGCGAACGTTATCCTTTTATGCACCGCATACGCGGCACCCACGGATTGAATATTCCCTGGCATAAGTATAAAGGCGGGAAAGTAGATGCCCTATAGCAGATATCCACATTATGGCATTCATAGAAAGACTCAGAGTATCTTTAAAATATGAACTGCAATTTCAGCCCATTCCCTGTTTTAGAAACTGGGCGCCTCATACTCAGGCAACTTACCTTGAACGATGATAACGAGGTTTTCTTTCAGCGTTCCGACCAGGAAATGAATAAGTATGTAGGCAATCCGCCGGCAAAGTCTATCGAGGAAGCCCGTGAATGGATCAACAAGATCAACACTTTTGCAGTTAATGGAGAATCAATATTCTGGGGCGCTACACTTAAAGGTGAAGAAAAACTGATAGGCGGATTCTGCATCTGGAACCTTTCACATGTGCACAACAGGGCTGAGGTGGGTTTTGGCATCTACCCCGTTCACCAGAACAAAGGGTATATGACTGAGATACTCAGGGCAGGCCTGCAGTATGGATTCGAACAAATGCATCTGGACACAATCGAAGCCTATACGCATGCGAAGAACACCAGCTCTTTGAAAGTGTTTGAAAAGTATAATTTCAAATTAAAGGAAGATCAAAGCCACGAAGACAGTCAGTACCTGGCATTTGAATTACACCGGAATAGTTTCAGGTCGGCCTAAACTTTAATTTCATCGTCCTTACTGTCATCTCCCTCTGCCAGTTACGGCACCATCTATCATTGCTGGTAACTGTGATCATCATCCCGGTTCGTGCAGCTCCGGTAGGAGTTTTTATTTTATCTACCTCCTCCTTCCTTTTCAGATCTTCAAATTTCAGGAGGATTCATGATGGTATCTTAGCCAGAATATTAAAAAAGGTGCCAAAAAAAAGGATGTGCCGGGCACATCCTTCTAAAAATCAACCTTTATGTTTTTTAGAATTTTACATTGTAGAAAGCAATAATAGCTACGCCTGTAAAAGCCAGGAAGAACAGGATAACAAATAATCTTCCGGCTGCGGTAAGTTTGAATAGCTGCTCTTCATCTATCTTGGAATCCCAGAAGTCGGAACGAACTTTTACCTGCTTTTTGCTTTGCATGCGGCACAAATATGCCAGGCCAATAAAGGCAAGAAAACAAGCAATATCTTTTATCTCCACCTTCATTCTATAGCCGGCAAAAGCTATTACGAAAAGGCAGGCTGCAGCACATAGCGACAAAATAATACCCGAGTAAGCTACCTGCCTGATAATACGATTCATATTCTTGCGAACAAGGACCTCATCTTTAAGGTCAGTCCGTGCCATTTTCAACTGCTTGATCGGAGGGTAATAATGCTTGGAGTAATGTACCCTGTACCAAACCTCCACGGGGTGTGGCGCTGACTGAGTTTTATCCTTCATGGGCAATTTGTTTTGGTGAGTATTATTTC
>CAMPKR010000330.1 GCA_946887345.1 uncultured Bacteroidota bacterium
AGCGTGAAACCGGGCCATTACACGCTCAACGAAGCGATAAACCTCGCCAACTAATAAATATTATTCAAGCCTGAAAACAGGATAGCGGAGATGCTCAGGCTCATAATAAGCTGATCTTCTGTAGATAAAGTCGAGCTGGGCGTTAGCGTTCTTTGCAAAAGCCGTATCGGATCTCTGTTTGGCTTTCAGTTCACTTTTTAGCCTCGGATTCCGCTCCAGTATTTCCGCCGCTTCGTCTTCAAAAATATAATCGCTGAAATGCTCTTTTTGCTGAAGGACAGCATCGAAGAAATTCCACGCAAAGAGTGCATCCGGTCCCGTTGGTTCCAATACTTCTACCAGGTAGCGCTTAGCAGGTTGGTCCAGGTAAATAATATAGTCGCCCTCCTGCAGTTGTATCCTTTGCTTCTCTTTTACTACCGTTACTCCATGATGGTAGTAGTGTTTTTCATAAGGCTTCGGATAAGTTTCAAACTTATCGATCTTATAGACAGAAAGATTCCACACTTCATCGCGTTGCAATCTTTCCATTTCTACGCCGTTAGCTTTTAGTACATCTATTACTTCGTGCCAGCCCTGTGGTATTACATATGCGCGCGGCGCGGTTACTGCCTTTATTCCTGCGTAGATATTATGATATTTCACCTTCCGTGTATAAGGTTTTTCGCGGTCGTAGAAAAGGCGGGGCTGACCTGAGACCTTACTTTTCTTATAGCTTGCCTCGTAGCCTTTAAAGCTTACCAGCTCATATTGTGTTGTGTCTACCTTCCAATCCAGCGGGAAAACTGATTGCGACATCAGTGCGCGGCGGTCATAGTCACGGGCCGATTTTATTTCTCCTGTTTTCTCAGACGCGACGGAAATAAAACTGAGCATCAGCGCATAAGTCGCCTCCACCCTTTGCCTGAATGGCTTCAGCATATGTGTTTCAGGCACAAAAGCCATGGTTTGAAAAAGAGCCGGCAGGCCGCTGGAAAACCGCGGCGAATCGTAAAATTCCATCCATCCCCGCTCAGGGGTATTCCCAAAGTGATTGACATAGGGCACCATATCATAACCCTGTGCCTGCATATCCTTATACAGCAGCGGCTCAAACACATTGTGCATAAAGCGCCCACTGCGCCCGCCAAGTTTATTGTGCTGGCCGGCAAGCAGCGTCATTATATGCTGGTAATCAGCCCCATTGCTTACGTGGTTGTCAATGAAGATATCCGGGTCCAGGAGGTGAAACAGTTTTACCAGGGAGCGTGTTTCCCTGGCATCCATTTTCACAAAGTCACGGTTCAGGTCAAGGTTCTGAGCGCTGCCGCGGAAACCATATTCCTTTGGCCCCAGCTGGTTGGCCCTGCTATGGGAATTACGATTGAGCGCTCCGCCGATATTGAAGACGGGAATTACCGCCAGCACTACGTTGCCGGGTACATCTATTTTACCTGTGGCGGCATCACGCAGCAGCATCTTGCAGGCTTCTATCCCGTCGGGCTCACCGGGGTGTATACCGTTGTTAATCAGCAGGATGATCTTATTTTGCCTTTTCCACTTATCAAGGTCAAAGTTTGCATCACCGGAATAGTACACCACCTCCAGGGGATAACGGGTATCGCTGGGGCCTGCCTCATCCATAGCTATGGTTGCATACTTTCTGTCAAGATCTTCGTAAAAGCGAATCGTCTCTGCGTAGGTGGCTGTTTCGGTACCGCGAGAAGCTTCAAAACGTGTGGTCTGTGCTGCAGACGCCAGGGGCAAAAGCAGAAAGCCCATCCTTATTATCCGGGAAAACATGGTTTAAATATACTGCGCTTCCTCATTTTTTAGGTCACCCTTCGGGTTGGTATGGTATTTTAATAATTAGGGAAAATACGCGCAATATGACTAAGGATTTCCTCAGCCAACTCATCGACAAGACGTTCGCGAAACTGTCTTGCCCCACGCCAGGCATTGGTTTATACAATGAATTGAGGTCTGTTATAACGACGGCCTTTGAATTTGGCAAAGAACAGGAGAGCTTATCTGAGCGTTTCCATTCCACACATACTTCCACACATTCCACAGGGTCGAGCCCCGAAATGACGTATAGCGGACCGCTTTGTCACCCCTGATGTTGGCCTTAATAAAAAAATAATTTCAGGCCCTCTACGGAGGGCCTGTTTGTCATATGCCGGTAGGCAAGGCGAAATTATTTCTATTATTGCTGCATGATCGAAATAAGAAAAGCCGGACCTGCCGACATTTCTACCATTCAGCAACTGGCAGAAACTACCTGGTGGCCAACTTATGAGCCAATAGTGGGTGCCGACCAGGTACGCTATATGCTGAACGCCTTCTACAGCTCCGAAGTAATGGGCCAACAGATAGCAAGCGGATCGCAGACTTATATTTTGCTGCTTGACGAGGGAGTACCCAAGGGCTTTGCCGCATTCTCCCCTCGCAGCGAGGATCCTGACATCTACAAGCTTCATAAATTATACTGCCTGCCCGCGGAACAAGGAAAAGGCTATGGCAGGCAACTGGTGCAAGCTGTGGAACTGGCTGTACTGGAGGCAGGGAAAATTACCCTGGACCTGAACGTGAACCGACACAACAATGCAAAGAGCTTTTACGAAAAGATGGGCTTTGCAGCTGTGTACCAGGAGGATATAGAAATAGGACAGGGTTATGAGATGAATGATTACGTAATGAGGAAAGTGCTTAATCATTAATGACCTGATGGTTAAGCTCATCCCATTTCTCCGAAATTGCTCTTTATTGTCCATCCCTTGACAATGCTGTAGAAAAGGCGAACATTTGTGCTAAAACAATATCTATGAAAAAGATAATTATCGGCACATTGGTAGCTACTGTCATATTCTTCCTCTACCAGACAGCCATGTGGATGGGTGGCATACATGGCGAACCGGGTATTTACCGGGCTGACCAGGACGCCATTATGC
>CAMPKR010000331.1 GCA_946887345.1 uncultured Bacteroidota bacterium
GTGCTCCAATTAGTCAGCACTGGATGCAGTATATGGTGGCCCCGTTGAATGAGGGCAAGGAAATAGTGGCCGGCTACGGAAAATACCGTTTAGGCCCGGGCGTGGTTGATGCTTTCACCCGCTGGGAAACTTTACACACTTTCTTGCAATACAGCACTTATACCTTGGCGAACAAGCCCTACATGGCCGTTGGCCGCAATCTTGCCTGTACCAAAGGCATTTTGTTAAAGGCCCAGTCCACAGAGGTTTGGGGAGAGGTGCCCTCTGGCGATGACGATCTGCTGGTAAGTACCATGGCAACGGGCTCTAATATGGCCATTGTTTGCCACCCCGATGCCTTTACAACTACCGAAAGCAAAACGACCTGGGGCGCCTGGCTAAGACAAAAGCAACGCCACATGTCTACCGGGAAATATTATAGGCCTGACATCAAAATCCTGTTGGGATCTTATGCATTTTCACACGCCGTATTCTGGCTACTATTTTTTATCCTGCTTTTTACTCCATTTTGCTTGAATGCCCTTGTCCTGTTCGCTGTACGCTGCCTGCTTTATTGGTTTATTTGGGCGGCTGCGGCTAAGCGCCTGGGGGAAATACCGCTCATACCGTTATTGCCTTTATTCGATATAGCCTGGATGATCTATAACTTTGTGCTTTCGCCCTATATAGTTCTGAAAAATAAAAGACAGTGGACATAATCTTAAAGTACTTCGGCGATTTTACAGAAAACCAGTTGCATCAGTTCGGGCAATTGGCAGAGCTTTATAGGGACTGGAATGAGAAAATAAATGTCATCTCCCGCAAGGACATAGATGAACTATATGAGCGTCATGTTCTGCATTCTCTTGCGATAGCCGCTATCAATAACTTCCACGATGGCGCCCAGGTGGTTGACATAGGCACCGGGGGTGGTTTTCCGGGCATTCCCCTAGCTATTTTCTTCCCTAACGTCGAATTCCTGTTGTCCGATAGTATTGGCAAGAAGATAAAGGTGGTGCAGGGTGTTGCAGAGGCCGTTGGCCTGAAGAACGTTACCGCCGTGCACAGCAGGGTAGAGGAGATAAAGGGCCGCACTTTCGACTTTGCTGTATCCCGTGCCGTGGCACCTTTGGGCGCCCTCTGGAGATGGACCAGTCATATGATAAAAAAGGGCAAGGCAGCCGATGACTATCCCAATGGCCTGATATGCCTGAAAGGAGGTGACCTGAAAAAGGAAATAGCTGATTCTAAGCTCAATGCCCGGTCCATTAGCGTTAGTGAGATATTCCCTGAGCCTTTTTTTGATGAAAAATTCCTGGTATACGTACCAAAATGATGGATTGTCACGTTATTGTATTTTCGTAAGTTATTTTTAATATATTTACATCCAACAAGACATTCATAATCTCTAAAACGTTCACCCTATGAGAAAATCAACGCCTGCCTTGATTTTTACGGTAGCAATAGCTACGGCAACTATTTTTTCCTGCCAGAAGAATAAGAACATCACAACCATCGACAGCCCCGGCACTGAAGTACTGGAAATGCCGGCGGTGCCATATGAGTATTTCGGCTTTTCAGGCGGCCAGAAAGCCAACCAAATGGCTGCTCTGGGCAGAGTGCTGTTCTATGACAAGCATCTGTCTATTAATAATACCGTAAGCTGTGCGTCCTGTCATAAGCAGGCTTTTGCCTTCGCTGATAACGTAGCTTTCAGCCGTGGTTTTGAGAATAAGCTAACCGGTCGCAACTCAATGCCGCTGGAGAATTTGCCGGGCCAGTTTGGTTTCGGAGGCCCGATAAACCTCTTCTGGGATGGACGCTCCACTTCTTTAGAAGACCTTATACTAAGGCCGGTTAATAACCACGTGGAAATGGGTATCAGTGACTTGAGCACTTTGCCGGGCAAACTGAGCGGCCTTTCTTACTACGCTGACTTGTTTGAGACTGCATATGGTGATAACGAGATCACCCTGGAGCGCATATCAGAATCAATGGCGTCGTTTGTTGAGTCTATCACAGCTAACCAGTCCAAATTCGATCTCGCACAAATGGACGAGGTTACTTTGAGTGGCCAGGAGCAATATGGTTTGTCGCTTTTCGATTCTAAGTATAATTGCCGTAGCTGCCATACCCTGGCACCAACCATCTATTATGGTGGATTAGGCTCGGCTACTTTTGTAAATATAGGTCTGGACGCTGTTGCTAAAGACAGAGGTGCCGGTGCTGTAAGTGGCAACACTGCCGACGACGGCAAATTCAGGATACCTAACCTGCATAATATAGCCATCACAGGGCCTTACATGCATGATGGAAGGTTTACCACCCTGGAGCAGGTAATAGATCATTACAGCCATGGCATTAATACCAGTCCAAGCCTGGATCCCAGGCTGAGGGATGTAAACGGAAATGCGATGAGGATGAATATATCCGCTGACGAGAAAGCTGCGTTAATAGCCTTCCTCAATACACTGACCGATACAAAAATGATCACTGACCCGAAATTCTCAAATCCGTTTAAAATCAGATAATTAATGAAGAAAAGCATTTTACTGTCCTTCCTCCTTGCCGGGGGAGTAGCAACTTCCTATGCACAAGACAAAGCAGACGTCCTACCCGCGCAACCGATGTTTCAACACCAGGTAGGCGTGCAGATGAACGAACTTATAAGGCAGGTATTTAATTTCAACAACACCGCTACTGCTACCGTAGCCAACCCTTACCTGTTAATGTACACCCTTACTCATAGCAAAACAGGCTTCGGACTCAGGCTGGGCGCGGGCTACATTCAGAGAACCTTTGTAGACGATGATGGCGTAAATGCCCGTGACGGTAAAATAAATGATCTGAACCTGAGAGTAGGCCTTGAAAAATCGTTTGTGCTTTCTAACAGGTGGTCTGCCGGTGCAGGGGCCGATTTCGTATACGCCG
>CAMPKR010000332.1 GCA_946887345.1 uncultured Bacteroidota bacterium
GAGAACAACAATCCCAAACAAGGCAAAACATCCTTTGGAAAAATACCTGGTCGCTATCATCCTCATATTAGCACTGGCAATCGCCGGCATGGCATTATCAGGAAGCAAAATCAGCTGCGGTGGTGAGGGCAAGGGAATAGTGGACTTGCAATTAGCAGTCTCCCAGGAAACCGCCGATGCTATAAAAGCGGAATGGCAAAAACCTTGTCCCAAAACTAAATGTTCTGATTGCAGGCTGCCTATACAGTTTGCAAAAATCAATGTATGGCTTGATTTTATCTTCATTTTGATCTATGGGCTTTCCCTCGCGGCGCTGAATTATAGATATAACTTTAATGACCGGCCGCGCCCGTACAGGATAGTTAGCTGGATGATACTGTTTGCCTGCCTGTTTGATGCCGTAGAGAATACTGCATTGATGGTATTTCTCAGCTCGGAAATAGAATGGAATATATTTTACCTGGTGCTGATACCCGCCATCCTTAAGTTCATGCTGCTGGTTATCGTTTTTGTGTACGGTTTCCGAAAAATACTTCAGACGATCACAGTCATCTTAAAAGATGTATTTCGCATCTTCTTAATTCTTCCCCTGGCGCTTATATCGTTGTTCGTACTTTTTTTTGTGATCTGGCAATCGGACCAGGGGCAAGATCTTCTGCTGACTATCAATGACCGCGAATTTGGCCCGGTTACCTTGTATATAGTATTTGGTTGCCTGGCTGTGATGAACTGGCATTTTCCCAAGTTCTTCTGGAGAGTTAGTTTTCACAACCGCAGACTGAAATATTTCTTTACTCATCATTTTACGTACAAGCACCCGAAGGAGCTGAAAAATATCATTGCTGTACCGAGGTTGTTTGGAGTTCTCAGCTTTTTAATTCCTGCCTGTGGCATTTTGCAGGTCTTTAAAATATTTAAAGTTCAATTTTTGCTGAGCTGGATATCACCATCATTGTTGCTACTGGTGCTGACCCTGCTGTTTCATTTGTCCTTCCGCTACATGTGGCTTCAGACATTCCGGGAAAAGTGGTTTAAGACTTTCATTGCCGCTTGTATTCTTTTGGCCTTGACTCCTTTTCTGTTCTGGGGATTCAATAATTCGGAGCCAATAGACTTGCAATGGCTGTTCTACGGATTCCTTGCCTATGCCATTCTTTTTAGTCTCCTCACCTCAAACAGGGTTGCGCTGAAGGATATGAAGGCCTTCATTTTTCTTTCGGACAAAGTCATTACGCCGCTCACATGGATTTTGGTAGGCCTATGCTCATTGGCGTTTATGATCTTTGCAGTGCAAAATGTCTTCTGCATTTCTTTCGACTGGGATACGCGCCCGATAACCTTAGCCATTGTTATTAGTGGTATCATTCTATACTATGCACTGTTTACCATTCTGAACATTTTAGGAAAAAAATATAGAATAGCATATTCAGGCATGCTGCTGGTAGCGATCCTTGTTCTTTCAGCAAAATTAAAGAACGACTATCATTATGTATCCCAGGTAACAGTAACCTCGAAGGCTAAAACAATCACCCTTCATGACTATGCCGCCCGTTGGCTCAGACACAGGGATAATAATTATACCGGTGACAGCGTCTATAAAATATACCTGGTAAATACTTATGGAGGTGGTATCCGCGCTTCCGCATGGACCTGCATGACAGTGAACAGGCTCGACAGTCTTCAATACCTGGCCACAGGAGAAGCATTCCAGGATCATGTATTCTCCTACTCCGGAGCATCGGGCGGAACAGTAGGTGCAGCTATACTTTGCGCTAACCGATACTATCGTAAAGATGGAGTAAAGACCAATGACTACATGAACTTTTTCAGTAAAGACTACCTCACCCACGTCCTGGTAGGTAATCTTGGTAACGATGCATGGTATGCTGCCACCGGCATTCATGGTAGTGACAGGTCGGACGTGCAGGAAAGTATATGGGAAAAACATTACGCAGACTCGTTTGGCGGAAGGCTGGATATTGCCTTTGATGATGTGTGGCTCAATGATACTGATTACCGTGTCCCCTTACTCTTTTCCAATACTACCGACTATAAAAATGGGCGGAAAGGAATATATGCGCCCGTGCAGCTGTATCACAACGATTTTCCCGGTTCTACCCTGGTGCGTAACATTATAAAACCTGCAAGCAGTTTAAAATTGATAACGGGTGCCTTCCTGAGTGCGCGCTTCCCTTATCTTAGCCCTGCAGCCGGTATCCGGGACAGTATAGGAGGCCGCCTTAAAGAATATCATTTCCTGGATGGAGGAATGGTTGAGAACTCCGGAGCGGAGACCTCATTGCAAGTTTACAACGTGCTTAAAAGCATAGCTGACACCATAAAATGTGCGAACATAAAGAGGTTTGATATTTATTTAGTGTCACTTAAGAATACCCGTCCTAAAGACGATTCGGTATTGATGCAAAAAAGCAAAAATATCTCGCAAATTGTAGCCCCTATTTCAGGTGCCGTTAGTATCGGACTAGTAGGAAATACAAATAAGGCTGAACTAATAAATGTGACCAAACTGGATAAAATGTATTTCAGGATAGAGCCCACCGCTTATAAAGCTATTGTTGAAGGAGAAGAAACAGAGGTGCCGCTGCCATTGGGCTGGTCGATCTCGGAAAAAGCGTTAAAGAGCATGAATGAAAGCCTGGTCTCTCAAAGTGGACTGGGGAAATCGCTCTATAATGTTATTCATGCAGTTCCCAGGTTGGAACCAGATACAATGAAAGTGAAATAATCAGATACTTCATCGACAAAAAATATTATTTTGTAACCATAAAACCGAAACTCTAAAATGGAATACCAGGAATCTCAGATTTTTACTGAAAAGGCGGTAAACTACGCTTCTTTCGGGCAGCGCCTCGGTGCGGCAATAATTGACGGCATTATTGTAGGAG
>CAMPKR010000333.1 GCA_946887345.1 uncultured Bacteroidota bacterium
GTTATTGCTGCGCTATTGGATGGCGCACCTTGGGTACCCTCTGTTCCGGTAGTGTTCATAGCCACCTGGTCAGCGGTGTTATCTCCGCGGAAACCATTGGTCACCTGGTAGCCTCCTATGCCGGCAGTGCATACGGCTGCTACTACAGCTGCGTAGGTAAACATCCTGCGCCAGTTAGTACCGGCTGCTGGTGCTTTTGTTGGCATATTCTTGTCCAACATTTCCTTCATACGTAGCCATGCTCCTGGTCGTTCTTCCTCTTCGCCGGTTAAGCGCTGCCGTATGAGGTCGTCTATGTGAATCATGTTTTTATCCATAGGGATAAAATTTTATCTTTTTATATGTAATTGTAACTTTTCAATCTTGTCTTTTAGTATGCGCCGCCCTTCCGAGAGATGCCATTTCGATGTTCCTTCGCTGATCCCTACTATCTTCCCTATCTCCTTGTGCGAGTAGCCTTCCATTACGTACATGTTAAATACGGTCCGGGTTGCTACCGGCAGCGACTGCACAAGCTCTATCAGCTGGTTGTAGTAGAGCCTGTCCGCATGGTCCTTGTGCACGTACTCGTCCTTTTCTACCAATACTACCTTTTCATTGTAGCGCACATTCTGCTTTACGTAATCAGAAACCGCATGGAAGCAGATCTTGCGAAGCCATCCTTCAAAAGAACCTTGAAAAGTGTATTGCTGAACTTTTTGGAAAGCACGTAAGAAACCATTGTTCAGTACTTCCTCTGCCTGCATTTCACTGTCAATATACCTGCGCACAACCGACATCATGCGTGGGTAAAACATCTTGTACAACTTCTCCTGTGCTGCCCGCTCATTGCGGATACATCCGTGGATTAGTTCTTCAAGCTCGCTTGCCTGACCTTGTACCGTGTAAGCCAATGCTATCGACAAGTAATGGGATTAAATTTAATCAGCTACCTATATAAGACTGTAGCAGGTTTGCTGTGGTTGGGTAAATCAACTGTAAATTAACATTTTTTAGCTAGATCGGGCCTTTTACAGCCTCATATGACGCTTTTAAGACATGTTAATGAGTTAAATTGAATCTGGCTCCCAACTGCCAGTTAACTCCCGGCATCGGCCTGAAAGCTACCACCTGGTATCGGGCATTGAAGATATTGTTGCATTGGCCCGCCAGCTGCAGGGTCTTGTGTTTACCCAATCCCAACTGGTAGCTCAGCTGCACGTTCGCAGTACTATACGGTTCTATCCAGCCAGACTCATCCGTTGTTATAAAGCGGTAACCTGTATAGGTATGGTTGTAGTTGATGTATAACTGTTTATAAGAAAAACCCGCATTCACCTGCCCGTTATAGCGGGGGGCATAGGGTATTTGCTTGCCTATACTACCATCTCCCGGTATCTCGCTTTCCATAGTCGTGGCGATCACATAAGCCGTATTTAGTCCCAGGTGCACCGTGCCCGCGCGGGTCCGCCAGCGCAGCATATTCTCTGTCTCTATCCCTCTCGAGCGTACTCTTGCTATATTGTGGGGGGTGAATATCGCCCCGCCATACCAGATGATCCAGTCTTCAATATCACGATAAAAAAAGGAGCTGTTCTGCACCAGGGTTAAGGCTTTATTCCTGTTGGTATTCACATAATACCCCGCTTCCCCTACCCATCCTTGTTCAGGCTTTAAAGAAGAATTTCCACCGGGATCATAGTAAAGTTCATTAAGCGTGGGCGCTCTAAATGTTCTCTGAACATTTAATTTGATTTCCAGCCATTTAAGAATCTCAATTGAAGTGTTCATTCCGGGCAGGAATACCCTTTTCAGGTCCACAAATTGTCCTGACGCCTGGAACGCTATGTGCAGCCGGTCCCTGAGGTAGTTGAGCGCCAGGGCCCCGCTTATCCCTGTCCTGCTCTGCGAACTACTCCCATCGTTCACCCACGAATAATTATAAGGCATAAACACCAGCAGGCTATGCCTCCCGAAATCCCTTTTCATGCCAAATTCGCTGTACCATTGGTATGATACGTTCCTGCTGTGCAAGCTTAAAGCATTGTCATTATAATAGAGTTTGTCCTCTATTATCGCCGACTTGAAATAAAGCCCCCCCACCCGTTTCTGCTTCTTGTAGTGGATCATCAGCCTTCTCGCCTGGTCCACCCTGTCCTTGCCCGAAGAACTTTCGAACAATGCCGGCGGTATCTCCCTGTCCAGGTGCTGGTACCAACCCGAAATGCTCAGGCTTCGCCTTTCGTCTATCTGGCAGGCCGCATTCATCATCACCCCCACACTATACAGCTTTGAATTGTACATCTTGCTGATCACATCCAGTTGGTTCGTATACTCGAAGTCATTGCTGGCTGTTTGCACAAAACTATTGGCCGATATATGCCACTTCCTGCCACTGAAAGCTATCCTTGCCCCACCCGAATACTGGCCATAACTTCCCGCGCTCAGCGAGAGGGTTATATCCTTCCTCCCATTGCTGTCAAAACTCGGCAGGTCATTTTCCAGCAGCAGGGCGCCGCCTACATTGCCACTGCCCCATAGTGCTGCCGAAGAACCATACACTATGTTCACTTTGTCTATCACGTTTACAGGCATCGTAGAAATATCTGCTATGCCCAGCGCAGCATTCTGCAACGGCACTCCATTCCAGAGCACCAGCGACTGCGCAGCCGACGACCCCCTGAAATTCAGCGTAGCCAAACCATTAAATCCATACGCCTTCACAAAAGCAGGCGTCTGCTGGCTCAGCAAACTAGCTACCGATTGAAACTTATATTGCTGCAATACAATGCTTTCAATATGTGTCACCTTCTGCCCGGGCGAGAAAGTATTGATCTTGTCTTCATTGGAAACTTTATCCCTCTGCTTTGCCTCCACATTTACCTCCGGCAAGGTCTTACCCTTGTCCTGAGCCCTAGCAGCTA
>CAMPKR010000334.1 GCA_946887345.1 uncultured Bacteroidota bacterium
TTCTGCCTTGTCCACTTCCAGTATAGGCATACCATATATCGGGCTGGATGGGTCGTCTTTTGCAGCCGGGTTCACAACATCATTGGCACCAAGTATCATTACCACTCCGGTGGTGCTCATCTGGCTATTGGCATCTTCCATTTCCATCAGCTTGTCATAAGGTACATCCGCTTCCGCCAGCAGCACGTTCATGTGGCCCGGCATACGGCCGGCAACCGGGTGTATACCATACGTCACTTCTACACCCTTTTCCTCCAGCAGCTTTTCCAGCTCGTGGCAGGCATGCTGAGCCTGGGCCACGGCCAGTCCGTAGCCAGGTATGATCATCACCTTAGAGGCATAAGCCATCAATACTGCTGTGTCGTTGAGAGAAATTTCTTTGTAATTACCCTGGTCTTTGCTTCCGCCGCCTCCACCGGCTGCAGCACCGCCGCCAAATGAACCGATAAGCACATTGGTAAGCGAGCGGTTCATGGCTTTACACATCAGCATAGTGAGGATAGTACCTGCAGAACCTACAAGTATACCACCGGTAAGCATAACAGGATTGTTATACAGGAAACCGCCAAACGCTGCCGCAACACCGGTAAAAGAGTTAAGAAGCGATATAACTACCGGCATATCGGCGCCACCTATCGGTTTTACGAAGAGGATACCGTAGAGCAGTGACAAAGCAAGAATAGAGTAAAAATAAACAGAAGTACTGCCCTGGGTATAGAAAGCCTGGCCGTTGGTAGCTACAAATGCTATAAAGTAAATAGAAGCCAGGGCGATAACAGCCAGCAAACCGATGTTCACTACCTGCTGTGCCTTTAATGTAGAGTCTTTGATTCTGCCATTCAGTTTACCCCAGGCGATGATACTACCTGAAAATGACACCGAACCTATGATCATACCTAGTACAATGATCACCAGCTTTCCTATCTCTACCCTGTAGTTGAATTCATCTGCACCCTCAGCAGCGATCCCGAAAATATCGGTCACATGCACCATGTGCCTGAACTCGATAACAGATATCAGCATCGCGCAGGCGCCACCCATACCATTAAAAAGGCTCACCATTTCAGGCATCGCCGTCATCTGCACTTTTTTGGCAGCCATGGTACCTACTATGGTACCTATCACAAGGCCCGCAAATATCCATCCATAGTTATGCAGCCTTTCTCCCATGCCATTGCGGTAGAGGAAGATGGTACCAAATATCGCTATGGTCATACCCGCAGCAGCAACAAGGTTACCCTTGCGTGCGCTGTCAGGATGAGAAAGCATTTTAAGGCCTACGATAAAAGTAACAGAGCCTATAAGGTAGCAAAGCAATAAAACCGAGTAACCGTTTAAAATATTTTGAAGTTGGTCCATGTTATTTGGATGAACGGATGATTAAAATTGAATGATCTATTTTTTCTTTTTCTTGCTGAACATTTCCAGCATACGATCTGTTACTACAAAACCACCCACTACGTTTAGCGTTCCTAACACTACAGCAAGAAAGCCGAGCGTAAGAGCCAGGTAATCATCTGCGGGGGCCTGGCCCATTACAATGATGGCACCAATTATCACCACACCATGTATGGCATTGGCCCCACTCATAAGAGGGGTGTGCAGTACTGAGGGCACCCGTGATATCACCTCTATGCCAAGAAAAATAGAAAGGATCACAATAGTGATCAGCTCGTAGTAGTCAATAAAAAATGAACTTATTTGTCCCATGCTATTTGGAGTTAAAATGGATTCGTTTGAATAATACTAACTGTTTACTGTCATTGCAGATACCACGCGTTCGTTGGTGATCTTGCCATCATGCGTAATGCAGGTACCTGCAACGAGGTCATCTTCAAAATTCAGGTTAAGATTGCCTTCTTTATCAATGATCAGTTTCAGGAAGTTGAGCACGTTTTTGCTGTATAGCTTGCTGGCGTCGGCAGGCATTTTCATCGGCAGGAAAGAGTTACCGATAATGCTTACACCGTTGTGCATCACTGTTTCATTATTCTTCGTCAGGTCGGTGTTTCCGCCTGTTACTGCAGCCAGGTCTACTATTACCGAACCCGGGCGCATATCGTTGATCATAGCTTCCGTTATCAGTATCGGCGCTTTACGGCCGGGTATCTGCGCTGTCGTTATAATGATATCCGCCTTCTTAGCGTGCTCGTGAATTTTGTCTTTCTGTCGGCGCTGGAAGTCTTCGCTCTGCTCTACGGCGTAGCCACCGGCTTTGGAAGCATCGGCCGCGCCCTCCACTTCTACAAATTTGGCGCCAAGGCTCATCACCTCTTCCTTCACGGCAGGGCGTGTGTCAAACACTTCTACTACGGCCCCTAACCTGCGCGAAGTTGCGATGGCCTGGAGACCCGCAACACCTGCGCCCAGTATCAGCATCTTGGCGGGAGCGATACTCCCCGCCGCCGTCATGAACATGGGAAAGTAACGGCTGTACTCTGTAGCCGCCAGTAACACTGCCTTGTAACCGGCAATGTTGGCTTGTGAGCTGAGTACGTCCATTGCCTGCGCACGGGTAGTACGTGGTATGGTATCAAGGCTAAATACTGTGTATCCTTTCTCTGCCCAGCGCTGCATAAGAGATGCATTGAAAAGTGGTTGGTACACACCCAGCACATTTGCCCCGGCTTTAAGACTGTCAGACAGGTTTTCTGCATTCATTGACAATACAAGGTCGGCCCCCGACTGTATTGAGGCTGAATCCTTGATATGGGCGCCTGCATCTGTATATGCTTTGTCATTATGAAATGCATTGTTGCCTGCACCGCTTTCCACCCACACTGTAACATTCATCTTTACCAGGGCTGCCACTACTTCCGGAACCAGCGACACCCTGGTTTCCGGGGCGCGTTCCTTCAAAACACCTATGACCATAAATCGTTAGAAATCATTTAG
>CAMPKR010000335.1 GCA_946887345.1 uncultured Bacteroidota bacterium
CTACGTAACGACTCCCCTCCTCGCAGGGAGGGGTGGCCGCGTTTCGCGGCCGGGGTGGGTAGCACAGCGACCGGGCCGCCCGCCCTACGTAACGACTCCCCTCCTGGCAGGGAGGGGACAGAATTTTTCGCTTGCCGAAAAATTCAGGGGTGGGAAACACAGCGACCAGGCCGCTCGCCCTACACCAGGTAAGTATACTGGAAACTATCACTGGTCAAAGAAAATATGGCCCGGCCCCACTCCACAATCGAAGTGATTCAGCTCGCTGCCATTCCGGTCATAAATATACACTCTTCCTCTTTGGGTAAACCCGAGCGGATCTCCCACATATACATTACCCGTTCCCGGCTCTAAGCCCAGCGCCCAGAAATACTGCAGGTTTGCAGCCTGTATAAATGCGGTAGCCGGCAAAGTCGCGTCCGCAATTGTCATGCGATAGATGCCATTGTTGGCACTGGCTCCCGTATAGTTCACTTCTATAAAGTAGAGGGTGTTGCCTTCATTGTCAAACACGGGCTTTAAAGGATCTGCATCGTCTGGGAATACAAAAGATCGCACCACCTGCCCGTTTGCAGGATCTATCCGCGTCAGGCTGGCTTTTTTCCCCTTCTGTATATTACCACCCATCACCCATAGCTTACCTTCCCTGTCTGCCAGCACATATTTGGGCGCAGAGCCTGCCAGCGTTTGCACAGGGTTTACAAATTCGTTACTGGTGTTTACGCTATATAGTTTGTTGACTGCGGTATCCCAAAGCGTCACATATAGTTTCTCCTTGTAAAAGAGCATACCCTCCGGATTATTTCCCGGCATCGTCACCGTGCCGGTCACTTCCATCTCTTTAGGATTAATGATAGTCAGCTTATTGCTGTACAGGGAAGAAACATAGGCCTTGGTCTCGCTCACTACTGCAATATATCTTGGCTTCGATACAGGAATTGTCCCCACATTTTTCCAGGTCTGCCTGTCAATTACAACGATCTTGTCCGAATTGTTGATGCACAGGTATAGGTAATTGCCTATTCTCGTCATGCTTTGGAATACATCTCCCAGCTGTTCATTGTTGGCCGACTTGAAAACATCTTCATAAACAGTTTCATCTCCGGGCCTGAACAAGGTCAATGCCGAGTTGCCATTGCCAAAACTACCTTCGCACACGGCGTACACACTTTTAGCATCGCTATATACCGGTGGCGTATTGTTATTGGATGGCGCAGGTTTATCCTTCTTGCACGAGAGAAGAAGGAGCAGGCAGGCAAATAATATGCTTACTGTTTTATTATTCTTTCTACACATCTTTTTCCTTTTTCATCTTCCACGTACAGGTAGTATATGCCCGGCGCGTATTCATCCATATTAACTACCATATTCGTCTCAAAAACCCCGCCGAAAAGCTGCTTGCCCATGATATCAGTGAGCAACAAACTCATCTTTTTATTGTCAGCTGATATAACAAGCTGATCACTCGCGGGATTCGGATAAACGCTGAACCATTTTCTCTCTGTGCTTTCTACAAATGAAGGATTCATATGTATCACTCCCACTGCATCAAGATCAAATCCGCCTGTGGGAATATTGGTAGGATAAGGATCGTTGATCAGGTTCCCGGAAGAATCCTGGGTACCATACAGACTGCTGATAGAACCTATTACATCTACAAGCCGGACATGCGTTATATGGTCAATGTCCAGGCCTTGTATACCGGAAAGTTCTTGCAGGTCAAAAGGCGTTCCGTTCATACTCACATACTTGCCTGCCAGGTTATTGATCAATCTTGCATCCATAAACACACCCGCCATAGGTATTTGTGGCGAAAGTGGTGTGAGAGAGTGTGGAGGAAATCGATGAAAATTCTGTCCATCCGAGCTGACTTCTACAAAGGCTAACTCAAGAAATGCCATATCCGGGTCACCGGGGTCAACAAATCCGTTCTCAAATACAGCAAAATCAGCACCCGGCCCGTTATAGATAGAAGATGCAAAGGTCAGCGTTGCTATACCACTGTCACCCAGGCTCACCAGGTTCATGTCGGCCATGCCTGCGCCATTGGCATCCGCACCGGAGCTCACCAGTCCCTGTCCAGGATCAGCTATATCAATATAGCCTCTCTGCACTACACATTGTGTAGCCCAGCCGCTGAACGACGGACTACCCGCATGTATTGCCGTGCTGCCACTCACACCCACCTGCGGCGCATATTGTGCCTGCGCCGCAGTGAGTATAATAAGTGATGCTATTACTGTAATTAAAAACTTCATCTTATTGTTTTACAAAGCGCGAACCTGCGTTCACTTGCTCGCCGCTCATTTGCAGGTAATACGTACCTGCAGGCAAAGATGAGGTATTTATTGCTTCTTTATTGCTTTGCACTTGCTGGCTCAGCACTTCCTTACCTGTTTCATCCAGCACGCGCAGTTGCTTTACTGCTGCATTGTTCAGCTCTACGTACAATACTCCGCTGGCCGGATTAGGATACATCTTCGCCGCTGTATGTTTTTGTGTATATCCTATCGAGGTAGGCGCATCTTTAGTGGTAAAATTGTCCATGGCAAAATAAGCCGGAGTCAGCATACCAAATTGGTTGGTATCACTTGAGCTCATTGCAAAAGTAATGCTGTCTACCCCACCCAGCGCGGTAAGGTCCAGCCACTGCCAGTCGTCTACTATATAGTCTTGGGTATTGTTGCTAAAGCGGTAATCAGCCAGGAAGAATTCCACGCTATCAGGTTTCATCACGCCATTGTTGTAGCCATACACCACCAGCCTGAACCAGTCTGAATCATTACCCGATGTACCACCAAAAGCAGTTGCACCAAGGTATCCGTCACGAACGGTCTTATAGCCATAGGTGGTATTGGTAATGTAAAACCCTAGAACAGAATCACCCGCGG
>CAMPKR010000336.1 GCA_946887345.1 uncultured Bacteroidota bacterium
CTACCTGTGGTATTTTATTGGTCACTTTTACACCCCAAGCTGCCGATCCTATTTTCCATTGATTGCTGATTGTATTGACAAAACACTCAACTTCTTCATCAAAAGATATAGTCCAAACGCACTTGTTTACATTTCCTCTGCGACGATGTTGAGAAGAAATTAGGTAGTTGTTTGGTATTCGTTCACTTAAGTCTATTTCTATGTCTGCAGCAAAGGGCATGTGATAGTAGTTGATCAGTTGTGTTGATTTGATTTCTCTATTTTTTCAAGTGTAAAATATACCGTTAAGATTATTTAATCAAGCGTTAAAAAACGGAAATGGTCTGATCGTGCATAACTTCCCCAGTTGGCGCAAGGATGCTGCCCGCCTGGCGCGTTGAGTCCTTGTGCCAGCGTGCCAGGGCAGGAACCACACAGCGACCAGGCCGCTCCCGGCTTCGTCAAAAAGTTTCGGTAACTATCGCTGAAATGGGATTACAATAAAATAAGATTTGAATGGTAGCCTGTATTGGCTATTCTTTTGGCGGGTCGGGAAGATTTTCCTTGACGTTTTTAGTTGCGTCCTTAGCAAGTGCTTTTAAAGCCTTATCGAATGAGGTATTGAGCTTTACCTTATCCGCATACTTTTCGGGCCTTGCTAGCGCACTTTAAACTTAGGCGGTACTTGGTTCGCTACGTTATTGCGGTCTGATTAACCTGATCAATCCTTAATCCCTCCAAATCCCGGTTCACTCCTTCACAAACTTCACCACCTCTTCTCCGCATTGTATGAAGTAAAGTCCCGGAGTGAGGCTAGAGACATCAAGCTGGGCATAGCTTTTGCTCATGCGTCCTTCCAGCACCTTCCGTCCCAGGTTGTCGGTAACGATGTAGTTGCCGGCAGCTGAGATTACTGACAAGGTAGCTGTCGCGGGATTGGGGTATACGTGGAGGGCTTTTGAATAGGCCACCTCGTTTACACCCGTTGATGTCTGGTAGTGCACTTTAACGCGGAGGTCCTGAAGGGCTATTGTGCTGCAGGCGCCTGTTACACGGGTATCGTAGTACACGCCGAAGTTGGGGGAGTTTACCCAGGAAGGAGTCAGGCTGTTGCCCCACATGTCGGTACTGCTGCCAAGAGTATCGGTGCTGTAGGCATTGGTCATAGAGGCCGAATGTATGCTGCCCATACCAACGCCGCCATACCCCAGGTAGAACGTGTCTGCTGTAGTGCCACTGCTGCAGCCCACACCAAAGCGGCTAACGATCACTTCCACACCCGTAATAGTGGCAGTGCCGGGAACAGCGAGGTTGAAGCTATGATAAAAGGCATGATCCATAACGATATTGGTGCCGCCGCCGGTTAGCGTAGAAGATGCGCCATAGGCAGTGCCATTGTGCAGCAAGGGCAGGGTGGCAATATTCCAGGTCGGGTCGCCGGGGCCAGAGCCGGGTTTGGTAAGGTTTTGGGCACTATCAGCCGGCATCCAGTTTGTGGATTGTGCTGAGGCATAGCCTGCTGCGAATACTAGTAGAAATGAGAAGTATAGTTTTTTCATGAGCTGGTGGTTTCAAGTAGTAAGCAAGATAACGATTTTTCGCTACTTAGGCGGCAGGCCGCTCAGCCACCGGGCTTCCATTGCGCGCCCTGGAACATCATGTAGCCAATACCCAGCAGGAAGAGTAAAAAGCAGGCAATGATGCTGAGGCCTGTAAAGATAAAGCTAAGGCCCCTGGCAAGCGAGATGAGGGGATTTTCATTCTTCTCCCGGTAGAGCCATCTCAGCAGGCGGACGAGCATTGCATTCAGCGGAAAGTAGGTGAGAAATACCAGTCCACGCAGAATGGGGGAGGCTGGGTAGTAGTTCTCTTCAACCGGATTGTTCTTATCGCCCAATAATATGCTGAGCCAGGTGGCGGCAAAGAACAGCCAGAGGAGGCCGAGCAGCCATTTTAAAGCCCTGGGGAAATCGGGGAACTGCTTCAGGCCAAGTCCGTCAAAACCATAACCCACCGCCAGGGACAGGCCAATGAAAGCCAGTACTGCTAACGCCACAATTTCCATAGTGAAAAGGTACGAAGATAAGTATGGTACCAGGACGACAGAAATGCTATTTGGATTCTTTTAATACTCAGTTTGCAAAAGCGAATATCAATAAGAAGATAAAGCCACCTACAGCTACCAGGCCGTGAACAACTGCGAGCCATTTAGGTATGGACTTGCCTGTTATGTCCCTGAAGGCAACTATGAGTCCGCCTGCAGCAGCGATGGCAAAGAGTACTGCGCTCTCTACAGGGCCGGGCTCGTTGTTGAACACATAGTACAACAGCAGTACCAGTCCTGCTACCGCGAAGAGTCCGTGCATTATCATTACCCCTTTGGGTGTTTCTTTCGATTGCAGTACATATGATAGCAGCATAATACCCAGTATAGCTGCGAGCGAGAAAAATGCAATGATGGTGTATATCATAAAATTGTTTTTTAGTTACTGTTTATGTGGCAGGTCTCTTATGGCCGGCCCTTCTATTACTCCGCCGTCTACATCGAAACGGGAACCATGACAGGGGCAGTCCCAGCTTTTTTCAGAGCCGTTCCAGTTGAGAATGCATTTCATGTGGGTGCACACTACGGAGACGATGTGGTTGTTGCCTGCTTCGTCTTTATATACGCCGATTTTTTCTCCGTCTTTTTCTATCACTTTGGCCTGGCCTGGCTGTATGCCTCTTAATGTGTCATCTTCGGTGAACGGCATGTCTTTGAAGTACTGGACGACGTTGTCAACATTTTCTACGATAAAATCTTTAGCTGATTTAAGAGGGGTGAACCTGTTGGCTTTGAATGTTTCCTCCCAGGGATTTTCTTTTCCTAAAATTTGATCAGAAACGATCATAGCTGCCAGTGTTC
>CAMPKR010000337.1 GCA_946887345.1 uncultured Bacteroidota bacterium
GAATAGCAACTCCCGGCCGATTACCTCTTTACAGTCGGACATGACGGTGTACGCGAGTCTCACAGATCCGGCGAGCTTTGTGGCGGTGCTTCACCTGGGCGGCGGTAAGATATTCAGCAAGAACTTTGAATATTTCCAGGCGATGAACCTCGGAGCCAACAATTATCTGCGTGGCTTCCGCAAAAACAGGTTTCATGGATCTTCAATGCTGTATGGAAGCCTGGAGTTAAGGATCAAGTTGCTCAGCCTTCAGTCTTACATCATCCCCGGCGATCTAGGTGTGGTTGTTTTTAACGATGTGGGTCGTGTCTGGATGCCCAATGAAAGTTCACGCAGATGGCATTATGCCTATGGCGGGGGGCTTTACTTTGTTCCGTTCCGCACTGTGCTGATATCGGCGGTGACCGGCCTGTCCAAAGAAGATCTTTTATTCAATTTTAGCATAGGTTCCAGAATCAATGTAACATTTTAATGCTTTTTTATGAGCGACAATAGTATTTACAAACGGATTGCAGACCATGTAGCGGATATGTACGAAAAGTACCCCCAGCCGAACCTGGTCTATCATAACCTGGCGCACACACAAAAAGTGGTGGCCAGGGCTGAGGAGATATCCGCGCACTATCAGCTCTCCGATAGCGATATGCTGGTCATCTACCTTGCAGCATGGTTTCATGATACCGGGCACCTCTTTACAGAGATATCTATGCACGAACAAAAAAGTGTGGACCTGGCGACTGAGTTTATGAAGCAGGAAGGCCTTGATGAGGCAACCATAGAAAAAGTAGCCGCTTGTATCCATGCCACGGCTTTTCCCAATAAGCCGGTGGGGCTGTTACAGGAAATAATGTGCGATGCTGATACTTATCATTTTGGAACGGGTGATTTTAGAAAGACTAACCGCCAGATAAAAAAGGAGTTGGAGTTGCGTAACTATACCACACCTCTCCTGGAGTGGAAAAAAAATACGCTCGGCATGCTGGAGGACCATGTTTACTACACGTCGTATTGCAAGGTGTTGCTTGAGGAGGGCAAACAAAAAAATATGGAGAGGCTTAGGAAAAAATACCTTAAGGAATCTACCTCTAATGTTCGAAATGACATCTTCGATCAGAACGATAGGAAATCTAAACAGCAGACGTCCCTGATAAATCGTGGTATACAAACTACCATGCGCCTAGCTTCTCAAAACCACCTGGAGCTGAGCGAGTTGGCTGATAGAAAGGCGAACATTCTTATTTCGGTAAATGCGATTATGATTTCAATTATCCTCAGTGTGCTGATCAGGAAACTGGATGCGGAGCCGATCTTTACTGTCCCGGCAATACTTTTCCTGTTCTTTACCCTGGCTACTATAATAGTAGCTATCCTCGCCACCCGTCCCATAATTACAGAAGGACGGTTTACCCGGGAGGACGTATTAAACAAAAAAACGAATCTGCTCTTTTTCGGTAATTTTTACAAATCTACACTTGACGATTATGAGTGGGCCATGGCGACCATGATGACCGACCGTAACTATCTGTACGGTATGCTGATAAAAGATATTCACCAGTTGGGTGTCGTGCTGGCGCGAAAGTACAAGCTGGTACGCTGGGCGTACAATATATTCATGGTAGGTTTGATAGCGTCTGTGGTTGCATTTACAATAGCCGCAATGATGAATACAGAGCATCCCGCAACAATAAATAATGCAACAGGAACACCACTATAAAGAGGGGACATATTATAACCGAGACCTTAGCTGGCTTCAGTTTAACCACAGGGTACTATTGGAAGCTGCAGACGAAACTGTACCCTTGTATGAGCGCCTGAAATTTCTGTCGATATTTTCTTCCAATATGGACGAGTTTTTCCGTGTTCGATACCCGGTTGTAACTGCAATATCTGAAATGGGCCATAAAGTTCGCAAAAAGATAGAGCCAGGTTCTAAGAAGGTATTAGAGCAGATACAGGAGGAAGTGGAAGGCCAGTTGAGAGACTATGGAGAAATATTAACCCAACAGCTTTTGCCCGCGTTAAAAGCGGAGAACATCCACGTCTACTACAATGAAAAAATAAGATCAGAACATGTTAATGAGGTCAGGGAGTATTTTCTCTCAAGGGTACTTTCGTTTATTCAGCCCATATTTCTGGAAGAAGAAGGTGAAAGGGATTTTATACCTGAAAACGGGAAACTCTATTTCATCGTTTCGCTCAGAACTGACAAAGATACCTACCTGAAGTATGCTATCGTAAACATTCCTTCAGATAAGATAGACCGTTTTTATTGTCCCAAGCCGCTAAATGGTGTGAACTATGTCTTATTTCTTGACGATATTATAAGGGAGAATATCAACTACATATTTCCCGGCTTTGAGGTAGGAGGGGTGTATACAATTAAGTTGAACCGGGACGCCGATCTAGAGATTGATGATGATTACAGCATGGATGTGATCAGGAAAATAGAGCGACAGTTGAAAAAAAGAGAGAACGGTCCACCTTCACGTTTTCTGTATGAGGAAGGGATGCCGAAGAATATCCAGCTTTTCCTGACTGCTATATTTGAGATCAGCCACGACGAAGTCTTTTCAGGTGGCCGCTATCATAACCTGAAAGATCTTGCAAAGTTTCCTTCATTTGGCAAACAGTTGTACTACGATGATTGGCCGGGTATATCTTTGCCCTTGTTTTACAATGGTGGTGATATATTTAAGGCTGTCAGGGGAAAAGACATACTTATTCACTTGCCCTATCATTCATACGATCCTATCCTTGCTTTTTTTAACCAGGCCGCTATAGACCCGGAGGTTGAAGAAATATACATTACTTTATACAGGATAGCGTCTGAGTCGCTGATAGCGAATGCGCTTATAAGTGCAGCAAGGAACGGCAAGAAGG
>CAMPKR010000338.1 GCA_946887345.1 uncultured Bacteroidota bacterium
TTATCCTTTGAATACATATGTTCAAAGCCTACAGGATAATAACGTTTATGAAGGTAATCTTCGTACTGAATCTTCACCAGTGTTTCCTCACCTGAAAGAGAGTAAGGCAACGGATTTTTACCTTTTACGTTATCTGCCCCAAGGCAATACCATAGTTTTTGATGCCGGGCGTGCTTGTATAGAAGGAGAGCAACTGGGAATGAAAGGCTATACTGATTTTCTTTGCATGAGTCTTTCAGCTACAGACTATGCTGGTCATGCATTCACGCCTAACTCAATAGAAGTAGAAGATATGTACCTGAGGCTGGACAAAGACCTGGAAACATTTCTTGTTTATCTTGATACTAAGCTTGGGAAGGACGGGTATACAATTTTCCTGACGGCAGATCATGGCGGTGCGCACAATGCGCAGTTTATGAAAGACAAAGGTATACCTGCGGGAAATGCAAGCGAAACCGAAGTACTGAAGCAACTGAATGAACACCTGAAGGGACAGTTCTGGAGAGATAGTATTGTGCGTGAAGTGGGCAACTACCAGGTGTACCTGAACGAGACACTGATAGAAAAAGAGATACTGAACAGGGAGGAGATAAAGAAAACAATCGCTAAGTGGTTTAAAAGACAGGACGGTGTAGCCTATGTAGTAGATATGGAGCTGATGGAAGTAACCGTATTGCCGGAGCCACTCAGGACAATGGTGGTGAACGGATACAACGCTCGTAGAAGTGGCTGCCTTCAGATAATAACAGAGCCCGGCTGGTATAGCGGGCATGCGACAACAGGTACTACGCATGGCTCATGGAACCCTTATGATGCACATATACCATTGTTGTGGTACGGCTATGGCATTGCGCCCGGTGTTAGCTACCGTACCATAAATATGACCGATATAGCGCCTACGCTTGCGGCCTTGCTGCATATACAGATGCCGAATGCCTGTGTAGGGCAGGTAATAACAGAGATAGTGAAGTAAGGTCTTCCGTCATCTTTGCGGATAGATTCCGGAATCGAAATGTTCAAAGAACTTAAATAAAAATGGCTGCCAGGGGGGCAGCCATTTCAGTATGTGTGAAAGCATATCTTATAACATTTTTCCTGCGCCGGCAAAGAAGCGGGACCAGTAACCTTCATTCAGGTTGCTGATCATTACTCCCCGGCTAGCTGAAGCATGAACGAAGTAATCGTTGGCCAGGTAAACACCTACGTGAGAGATGCGCTTGCCGCGAATGCGGAAGAACACCAGGTCACCTTCTTTCAGTTCTGATTGATTGAATACCCGCTGACAAGCATTAAACTGTTCAAGAGCTGTGCGTACCACCGGAGTGCCAAACACATCTTCATAAAGCTTTTGTACAAATGCAGAACAATCTATGCCCGATTTATCCTTACCACCCATGCGGTAGCGCGTACCATACCAATCTTCTATAAAGTGGTAAAGCGAATAGTTGGTAATAGCTGTAGGTAATATACCCAGCACCATTGCATATTTGCTGCTCAGGAAGTTGTCTTCTGTAAGAGCGTTTTCCTTATACTTAAAATTAGTAGTTGTCCTTTCCGGCATAGGGATAGAACAAGGACTCGTATTAGAAACAGTAGTGGATTCTGTAGTAGTATGAACGGTGGCAGGGATCTGGGTTTTTACGCTGTTAGTTGTAGCGTTGCCGCCAACAACCACGTTGTCCATAAACCTGGGATTCTGCGTCTTAACTGTATTGTTTCGGGGAGTACCTTTTGCAAGAGCCAGTTCCTGGCCATTACGGCAACCTACTACAAAAAGAGATGCAGCTATGCATGAGGCTGCAAGACATTTCTTTATAGATACCATGAAATCTGTTGTAAAAGTTGTTCTCAATCTGTGCAAATATAGCCGTTGAGCCTTGTATGGTCAAGCTTTTAAGCGTTAAAAAACTGTGTGTTAACAATTTTACATTTCCGTTATATCAAAAAGGTTGGTTGGGGGCTAAATGCGACAGAATAAGCACAAAAAAGAATCCCATACCATGAGATCATGGATATGGGATCAAACAACAAACAAAAACAAAACAATCTTTATTGTACAGCTTCGAAGCGCTTGATATACACTACGAGCTTACCTTTTCTATATTCAGAACCCTGAACGATGAAGAAATTAGCTTCCATATCCTGGAAATTCATCACCGGATCGTTATCAGAACTACCCATGTTGTAGATCAGCAATTCTTTCTGATCTCCAGGTACTTCCCAGGTGAAATTCATTCTCCTTTCGCCTTCATCGTCATATTGGAGGTTATCGGCATTCGCGATAGTAGACTTGCTTACTATAACGGTGTCGCCGGGATTGGTAGTATCTACAGGATCGTCACACTTAGTTGCTCCTTCGTCCATATATCCTGTGTAATCATTGCTGAACACATAGATATTGTCGAGCTCACACTGTTTCAGCGCAACATCCGCACCATTCTCTCTTTGCCAAACCAACCTCCAGGTATGAGATTTAAGAACTTCGCGACGGTTACCTATCGCCTTGGCACCCAAAGCTGTATCGTCTTTACCACAACTTGCGAAAAGTATGCCAGTCGCTGCCAGCAAAAGTAAAAAGTTTTTCATAATTTGTTAAATATACAGGCGTTTATTTGATATTAACATTTATTATATAAAAATAAAAAAAGCTCCGAACTATCACCGCTGTCTTCCGGGTAATGCGAAATTACCAAAAAGAAAGAAATGATCTCTCGAAGCCTCAGACAAATAACCTCTCATTTGCCTGCAACAAAGATAAGATCGTTTAGGGCAGAAATCCAAGGCTTTTTTGTTAATGCGATTGTTAACGCGGGGGAGGGCCTAAGAAAAAGGGATTATCCGGTTTTGTTACCGAGTTTGAAAGTCCGGATGGGTG
>CAMPKR010000339.1 GCA_946887345.1 uncultured Bacteroidota bacterium
GACCTTCTCAGGTTGCCTACTGAATGAGCTAAGCAGCAGTATTAATCCAGATAATGCGGCAAGTATGAGCCCTTTTTTCACAGATGCGAAAATATAGCAATCAGTTGATAGAGCGCCCTGCACGATGTTAAAATCTCCTGACTATTAAAATAGTACAAGCTACCTTTGCACCGCTTAAATAATAACTACATGGACTTCCGTATAGAAAAAGACACGATGGGCGAGGTAAAGGTGCCCGTCAACGCGTATTATGGAGCACAAACTCAGCGTTCCATAGACAACTTCAAAATAGCCCAGGACATTAATAAAATGCCGAAGGAGATCATTAAGGCCTTCGCATATCTTAAGAAAGCAGCGGCTCTAACTAATACGGAACTGGGTGTGCTGCCTGAAGAGAAATCTAAACTGATAGGACAGGTGTGTGATGAAATACTGTCGGGCAAGCTGGATGATGAGTTTCCTCTTGTGGTATGGCAGACAGGTTCAGGCACTCAATCGAATATGAATGTGAATGAGGTGGTGGCTTATCGTGCGCACGTCATTAATGGCGGGCAGCTTAGTGATAAGGAGAAGTTCGTTCACCCGAACGATGATGTGAATAAATCGCAGTCTTCTAATGATACCTTCCCTACCGCGATGCATATTGCAGCGTACAAGATGCTGGTGGATGTAACCATTCCGGGAATAAAGAAGCTGCGGGATACGCTAGCACAGAAGTCGAAGGAGTTTATGGGCGTGGTAAAGATCGGGCGTACGCACTTTATGGATGCAACTCCTATCACGTTGGGCCAGGAGATAAGCGGTTATGTTTCACAGCTGGACCATGGACTTCGTGCGATCAATAACAGCCTTGCTCATCTTAGTGAGCTGGCACTTGGCGGTACTGCCGTAGGTACGGGCATCAACACACCAAAGGGTTATGCAGAAAACGTTGCCGGAAAGATAGCACAGCTGACGGGGCTGCCTTTCGTTACGGCTGAGAACAAGTTTGAAAGCCTTGCTGCGCACGATGCTATTGTTGAAGCACATGGCGCGCTGAAGACAGTAGCGGTGAGCCTGATGAAGATAGCCAACGACATACGGATGCTGAGCTCAGGACCCCGCTCAGGCATAGGCGAGATCCATATCCCTGACAATGAGCCAGGTTCTTCTATTATGCCGGGTAAAGTGAACCCTACTCAATGCGAGGCGCTAACTATGATCGCTGCTCAGGTAATGGGCAACGATGTGACCATCAGTATTGGCGGCTCCAATGGACACTTTGAGCTGAATGTCTTCAAGCCCGTCATGATCTTCAACTTCCTGCACAGCGCAAGGCTGATAGGCGATGGATGCGTTAGCTTTAATGACAAATGTGCCGTGGGACTTGAGCCCATACAAAAGAACATAGACCAACACCTGCACAACTCCCTGATGCTGGTGACCTCACTAAACACTAAGATCGGCTACTACAAGGCTGCGGAAATAGCACAGACAGCACACAAACAAGGCAAGACCCTTAAGCAGACGGCAATTGATCTCGGATATGTTACCTCTGAGCAGTTCGATGAATGGGTGGATCCGAAGGATATGGTTGGTGAGATAAAGCTGTCGTAGAGCATTAGAGTACTTCAAAGGAAAGCACCTGCAATTGCAGGTGCTTTTTTCATCAATTAATTACTTTTAGAGTAAGATTGAAGCTATGGATACTTACAACCAGCCGTCCGACATTTTCCCACAGCCTGGGCCGCCGACGCAGGACGAGAAAACTATGGCCATTCTTTCGCATGTGCTCACGCTCGTTGTGGGGTTTATTGCGCCACTGGTGATATACCTTAGCAAGAAAGACCAGCCTTCATTTGCGCTTGAGCATGCGAAGGAGTCGCTCAACTTTCAGCTTAGCTTACTGATCTATTTCTTTGCGGGCTTTATCCTGATGGTGGTTATCATTGGCATTCTTATCCTGGCAGCAATTGGCATCTTTACACTTATCGTTGTGATCGTTGCGACATTGAAGGCAGCCAACGGAGAAATGTACCGCTACCCGCTTTGCATCTGGTTTATTAAATAATTCCGTTGCGTCCCAGGGTGGTTTTCCAATTCAGCTATAAAAGAAAAACGCCCCGGTGAGGGCGTCTCTAATATATAATCCATCAATAATCATTAACTCCAGACGTATTGCTTTTTATTCAGCAGCATTGCCTCGCCTGTTATTGTCTTATCGCCTGTACTGACCTCGTAAACTGAACAATCGTACAGTATACGGTTCTTCTCTGGAAATATCTCTCTGACTGTTACAACCGCCTCATATTCAGTATCTACGAACATGGGCTTCAGCCATTTCATGCTTTGATTCATATATACATGGCCATCAGCGTACCATAGTGCGCCAAATATCTTGGTAAAGACACTTGCACCGAGGAATCCATGGATGATGTTCCGGCCGAACATGCTGTCCTTGCCGGCTTGGGGGTCTATGTGCAGTGGGTTGACATCGCCACTTACCCTGGCATATGTATCCACATCATCCTGTATATAGCTAAACTTATGGCGGAATTCATCTCCTACTTTGAGCATATTTCTATAGAATTTTGCGCCAAAGTAAGGGTTTTTGCAGTTTATATAACCTCTTAGGGTCATAGATTTAACCGGCGGGGCATAAATCGGGAATGGTGATATTCAAGACTTCAAACAAATAGTAGAAAGATTTTGCAAGTTTCTGGTTGGGAATCCATACCTTTGCACCGCCAAAAGGAAGGGTTGACGAAATCCCGGTATGAGGCAGACTGACGAGAGGACAAAAATAATACTGAGATAATATTACGGTTGTTCTTTTACAGTAGCAAATTTTAAAAACAATATACTACAT
>CAMPKR010000340.1 GCA_946887345.1 uncultured Bacteroidota bacterium
ACAGAAATAAGGCCAAGACGTTTCATGAATATCAAATCTACAATAAAGACGTAAAAAAAACCTGCCCCAACTAAGTTGGGGCAGGCAAGTAAAAATTTTTTTCGAAAAATTAAAACCTGATTCTTGCACCGAGCTGGAAGCCGTAGGTACTAAACGGACTAGCTATTGTTCTGGCTTTCCACGGGGTATTGGCATTTGTAGCCGTAGGATCGAAAGTGCCGCTATGAATATATTCAGTCTCGCGCTGTTCGGTTGTCAGGTCGCCAAGGAGATCAACACCGTTCACAGTGTACATAGTATACTCACTACTCTTAGTATATCGTGTTAAAGAAGTTCCATTTGCCTCAAAAGTAATGCCTAAGGCATCGGTCACGTTATACTGCAGACCTAGAGCGCCCTGCAGGCCCTTAGACATCCCGTATTTAAATCTTTCTTCTGTTTCAGTTACCTCATTTAACGTGTGGTCAGTTGAGGTTGTTGACACCACAAGATCACCACCCACGGGAAGAACCAGGCCGGCACGGCCATATACGGATAATGGCCTATGAACTCCTGTAGACACAATGAAAGCGGGGGTGATAAATATTGGCATCTTTGGCCTGGAGCTTATTTCGTCGGTAAAGAACCCGACGCCAATGGTATCTACTTCCCGGTATTCAAAAGTCTGCTGCCTGGGTATGTTTATAGTAATACCCAATTCCGCGCCAAAATACGGGTTAAACATATAACCACCGGCTACAGTTACGTTTGCTCCTGAGCCATAAGACGCTTTACTGAAGTCAATTGTATTTACACCCGAACCGAAAGTATACCTTTCTGTTCCAGCTATGGGCAGAGACCCATACCCGTCACCTACATAGTAATTGCCGGCGTGCGGGCCATTATATCCTACGCCGAAGCGACCAAAAAGTCCCGGCCTGCCGCCGAGAGGCATTGTCGTATCATTAGGATTGTGTGCCGGTGCCGGATTGAAGTTGTAGACTGCGCCTACATTTACACCAAAATTGCTGTACGGCAGCCCAACAGCGTGTCGCAGGGAAGGCATGCTGGCTGTCTGTGTCACCGGATCGTAAGTGTAGCTGGAGCTGTATTCAAACTCCCTTTGATCAACGTCGTATTGATCGAGAACATTTACACCGTTGCTGGTAGCTGCAGTTATCTCGCTGCTCTTTACATATCTTGTCAGGGACATACCTCTCAGTTCGGCGTTTACACTTAAGGCCGGACTAATACGATAATTCATACCAAGAGATCCTATCAATCCCTTAGACATAGCGAAGTCGTATTCCTCGTCTGTGAGGTCATCGATACTGCTGATATCATTCTCATACAAATACCGCTCAATTACATTGCCGCCAAAGGGCAGTACAACACCCATGCGGGTGTATACGGAAAGGGGTCTCGTGGCACCGGTTGATACAAGCACAGAAGGAGCCACGTACCAGGGCGTCTTCGATTGCGTGGTGATGGTTTCCCTTATTGTACCGGATCCACCCGTTTGAGTGTACTCAAAAACATTTTTCTTTCCAAATGCTGTACCTACCTGGAGATCTATGCCAAGATGTGGGTTTAGCATATAACCGAGATTAAGATTGACCCCGACACCGGCCCCATAGGAGGATTTGCTGAAATCAATAGTTTGCACAGCATTAGTGGAGTTTAGTGTACCGGTACCACTGATAGGTCCATTGGCTCCGTTAAAGCCTCCGGCATGCGGCCAATTATAGCCGGCATTTGCGCCTATATAGAAACCGCTCCAGTTAACTGCTGGCGGCTGCGCCCACGTGGATATCGCAGACAAGAATATTCCAAAACAAAACATTAATGCTTTTTTCATTGTCATTTGGTTTTATGCGGTAAAGATAAGAGGCAAAATCTCATATATTCCATAGCTGCGCAAGAAGCATTAATAACTATGTACATGTTATCCACATGCGGCTGCTTGCATTTAACTGTCTTTCAGGCTGTAATGAAAGAAGTTTCCGTTCCGGGCGGCTTCCAATTTTTTTATCAGAGATCGAATGAGATACCTAAGGCAATACCGACGTTGCTGAACGGAGCCGATTGCGGCGCCAGTACAGTCGGTTGATTCGGGTCCTGGTTCGGGCTGCCAATCGTGAATTGTTCAGAAAAGACTGCTTCTCTTTCAGCAACGGTCATTTCGCTGAGCACATCGCGGCCACTACTGTTGAGCTCAACTACTTCAGCAGATTTCGACTTTAGCTTCAGGAAAAGGCCGCTCGCTTCTATATATGCATCTATGCCGTCTGTCAAGGCGTACTTCAATCCCGCCGCGGTTGTGAAACCAAGAGAGAACCCGTTTTTCACTTCCTTATTGTTGGTTAACGAGGAAGGCCAGGCAAAAGCATAGTCTTCAACTGTTACTTTAGCTGCTATAGGGATAGCAAGACCCAGCCTTGTATAGATCCTGCATTTACCGCCGGTCTGCATTACCAGCGCAGGAGCTATTATTGTCGGGAGCTTTACATACGAAGTGCGGGTTGCGGTAATACCGGCGAAGTCTTCACTGTACTTATATTTTTTTGTTGAGACGCCTGTATTAACTGCGAGCTCAACTCCAAGATGCTTATTGAACATAAAGCCCAAAGCGAGATTTGTCCATAGGCCTGCGCTATAGGAAGCCTTATTTATGTCTAGCTTTAGCGCATTAGGATAGCCCGCTACAGATGTCCCCTTGCCGCTGATGGGTACAGAAGTCAAATAGTTATAGGCTCCGCCAGCGCCGAAAGCATACGTACCTCCGGCGCGGAAATACATTTTCGAACTCTTTGTCTTATTCTTATCGCCGGCAAATGCGGGAACCAGGGCAATAGTGC
>CAMPKR010000341.1 GCA_946887345.1 uncultured Bacteroidota bacterium
ATGGGAAGAGGCGACAAGCGCACAAAGCGTGGCAAAATAACCTTAGGTAGTTTTGGTAAAGCACGTCTGGCTCGCCCTGCTAAGAAAGCAGCAGCGAAGACCGAAAAAAAAGCTTAAGCTTAAAAGTTTTTAAAGACCGTCTCTAAACGGTCTTTTTTTTATTTTCACCCTATTATATTTGTAGTATTCACCGGCCATTTGCTATGGCCATACAAAGGGTTTATCGCTATGAGCGTTTTTCACACGAAGGATATAAGTAAGAGTAGTTTTCTTATTACAGGTGGTGCGGGTTTCATCGGCTCGCACATTACAGAGTATCTTTTAAAGAACGGCGCCGGCAAGGTAACGGTGTTCGATAACCTTGCAACGGGCTTTCAAAAGAATATAGATCTGTTTGCCAATTATGATCAATTCCGTTTTATAGAAGGGGACATTCGCGACTATGATGCCTGCCTCAGGGCTTGTGAAGATATCGATCATGTGTCGCACCAGGCTGCTCTTGGTTCTGTTCCGCGTTCGGTGAAGGACCCTGTTACCTCTAATGCCGTGAATGTGGACGGTCAGCTCAATATGCTTACAGCAGCCAAGGAGCAAAAGGTGAAGAGCTTTGTTTACGCATCATCTTCTTCTGTCTACGGCGACGAGCCTAACCTGCCTAAGTTTGAATCACGTACGGGCAATCCTTTATCCCCTTACGCGGTTACCAAGAAGACAAATGAACTATATGCTGACGTTTTTGGTAAGCTATATGACATGAAGATCGTCGGTCTTCGCTATTTTAATGTTTTCGGCCCCCGCCAGGATCCTGATGGGCCATACGCAGCAGTTATTCCATTGTTTGTAAGCGGTATCCTTAAGCAAACTCCTGTCTATATCAATGGTGACGGTGAGCAGACCCGCGATTTCACATTTGTTGAGAACGCCGTTCAGGCTAATATCCGCGGAATGCTTTCAGACAACGATGCAGCATTTGGTAAATCCTATAATGTGGCTGTCGGTGAAAATTTTTCGGTTAATTTCCTTTACACGTCTATTCGTGAGATGCTGGGTATGCAGCACTCGGCAACTTACAGGGAAGAGAGGGAAGGGGACATTCGCAATTCCCTGGCTGATATCTCCATGGCACGCGAGCTTCTTGGCTATCAGCCCACAAAGAGGTTTATAGATGGCCTGGCTCAGACAGTAGACTTCTTCAGGGAGCTGTATAAATAGCTATTTGCCGGTATATTGGTAGTGGCTTTTCCTGCTTTTCAGACGTTTTTCTTCCAGCAAGCTGTAGTAATATTCTGACATGTCGGTTACAAGGCGGCGATAAGAGAACTTATCCTGTACAAATTTTTGTCCCGCTTGTCCGAAACGTTGTCTGATTCCCGGATTTTCTATAAGATTGATCAGGGCAGCGGCAAATTTATCAGCATCGCCTGCCTCTACCACATAGCCGGTAATATGGTCCAATACAACGTCAGAAACGCCTCCCACATCTGTAGATATAACTGGCTTTGCTGCTGCTTGTGCCTCTATCAGCGACACAGGAGTACCTTCATTGTGTGAGGTGAGCATTACTATATCCAAACCTGCCAGCACTATATCTACATCCGTCTGCCACGAGGTACAGATAGCCTGGGCGTTTCGTTTATCTTCAGGGTAGTAGGCATAATCTATATTCGCCTGCTTTAATTCCATTTCCGTCTGCTGCCGGCTTTCACCATCTCCCACTATTATAAACTTCAGCCTCATTCCTGATTGGTCCAGGACCTTTGCAGCAATAGCAACAAAAAGACTGTGGTTTTTCACTGGCACTATCCGACCAATAATACCTATTGCTATTTCATCCTCCGCTATAAAAAACTTATGCCTGAAGCTCAGTCGCTTTTCTTCATAGTTCAGCTGAAACTTATCCAGGTCAAGGCCCAGCGGAATAATATTGATTTTTTTTTCAGGACATATTTTATAAGTGTTACACAATTCCTCCTTCTGCGTTTTGCTGATGGCTATTATGCCATTCGATCTTTTCGCGAGGTATCGCTCTATCTGGATGAAAGTGGCAGAAGTCAGTTTATTAAAATAACTGTGAAAAACATGTCCATGAAAAGTATGTATTATCACCGGCACTTTACATGCGTCAGCAGCCATTCGTCCTATTACGCCTGACTTGGCGGCATGGGTATGTACTATGTCAGGTTTAATTCTATTAATAAGTTCTTTTACTTTTCGGTATGCCTGTCCATCGTGAATAGGGTTGATCGACCTTTTCATCTCAGGTATCACAACAGGGTCGATACCCAGGTTGTCGGTTATATGGTCTGCATCTTGCTCATGATCGTCTTTACCCCCTATCACAAGGGTAGTTTCAAAATCAGGAGCCATGTATTTGGTAAGGTAAGTGGCGTTTAGTGCGGGTCCCCCTATTATCAATCTGTTTAATATGCGCAGTACCTTAGGCATCTATAATTCAAAAGTAGAAAAGTTTTCTCCAATATATACACTTCATTATGTATAATTCAGCGCATATTACCGCTTATAGATAATATCCTGCGTTATTGAATGGTTAAGCAAAGTATTTTTTCCACCAATACTGGAAGACGATGAGCGCCCATATAGTAGCATGACTGTCTTCAGGGTTGTTGCTGATCAGTTTCTGTTTAAGATTCTCCGTAGCGCGCGGATTGAATATGCCTTGTTCTTCCACAAACGTCTTACTCAGCAGATCTTCATCTATCAGGCTCCACAGTTCTTTTCGGAACCAATCCAGTAGCGGTATCTCAAACCCGTGTTTGGGACGATTATAAATCTCAGGAGGAAGCATCTGCCTGAATGCATCCTGAAC
>CAMPKR010000342.1 GCA_946887345.1 uncultured Bacteroidota bacterium
GGTATACTATTGCTTCTTCTAGTCATGGCAATTTTTGCCAGGAAGTTTTTCAGGCAGGTTCGAACCAATAAAATGCTTGCACATCAAAAGCGAATGCACCTGGAACATATAGAGACGCAAAAAAGCATTCTGATGGATATTGCTCATATACAGTCTCATGAAATCAGAGGCCCGATTGCTACAATTTTAGGCCTGATGCAACTCTTCAATTATGACGATGTGTCTGACCCTATGAATAAAGAGCTAATCGCTGGCGTCCACACCACGATTTTGAAATTAGATGAAGAAGTAAAAAACATCGTAAGAAAAACTGCCGGTCAATCCAGATAATTGAGCAAGCTGCTAACTCATCTATTGCCGGGAGAAGCAGGATCAGTATTAAGAGGATGTTCTTCATAAGTCGTAAAAGTAAGGCAGGAAAAAAATAGCGTGGGCGGGTTGTGATGGTTGCTTCCGGATAGTCTGCGTGTTGCCCACCCGAGACGTTGCAGGCAGGCTGCAAAGACTGTCTCCTCCCCGCCCCCGCTTGTTAGCCGGACAATGAATTTGGGTTTGGCCGGCCTCAATGCTGCGGACCTTCCCGGCCCGCGACGCACAGGGCCAGGGGGGCCAACCATCCAAAAAACAGGAGCTTTTTAAAAGGGGGACTTGAAGCTGTCCTTTTTAAAGAGAGGTGCAGCGAATTGTTTACGAGGCTGACAGGAACGAGCCCGGGCTTACATATCCTGACAATTTAGTTGGCACATCTTTGTTGCTCTTCTCTGAAAACACATCATGGAACCAACAGCAAAATTCAACTTCACACTTGACGGAGCCCCGTACCTTGTTCAGGCAGAGCCCTGCCGTTTCAATTCGGATCTTCAGTATCGTGTATCTGTGAACGGCGCCGATGACGTACTTTTTACATTTGATAACCAGCTCGGCCGTTATGCGCCCATAGGCAACGACTCTATCAACATACCTGACAGTTTAGAAATAGCTATAGGTTCCCGTTTGAATGGCCTGAGCCTGGGCAAACCGTAGCGGGTATAGTTTTCCTATCTGTTTAGTTTTCAAAAGAAATACTACCAGATATGAAAAGAAAGTGGCTCACTAAACAGGAAGCGTTAACCTTAGCTTCTCAGTATCAATATCTAAAAGGACAGGTGTATGTGAATGACGGCACTGCGGAAATAATAGAATCTGTGGAACTCGCTCCGCATGATGAAATGAACCGTTCCTTCTTTCTGAGCCACTACCTGGAAACAAAAAAAACAAATAATGCATTGCTGTTTTACGTACAGCCTTACTACGACGTAGTACTGATACTAAAACGAACCAACGTAAACGGTGGCTCTTATTATTACCTGAAGAGCTTAGTCACGTTTTTTGCGGAAAACAGCAGCTATCCCAATAAGATAAATTCTTATAGTAAACTATACATCTCACAATAAAACTTATCACTATGAGAAAACTGCTCCTGGCACTAAGCATTGTAACGATATGGTCGTGTGGCAGCGGAGATACCGGCGAGGGCTACTCTGACACAGTAAATGCTCATAATACCGAAACGGGCCCTACAGACTCTGTCACTTCGGCCACTACCGGCGATAAAGTCAATCCCGATTCAAATTCGCAGGCTGATGCGAACGATGGGCGTCACCGTACTGATCCCGGCCTATCACCGAATGAACAACCGTCTAGGTAAGAGCGTATTGCAAATAATCTTTGGGAGGGAGCTGCGGCTTCCTTTTTTTATTTGATCGTGGCATACATTTTACTGCGCAGTAGGCAAATACGTATTATGCCCAAATCAGGTTTGTCACGATTTCTGCATCATAATGGTTTGAGTATCACCCTTTTATTGGCTATGTTCCTTTTCCTTGGCGGACAGTTCTACACGGGGTGGAAAGACCACAACGAAGAACGCATGGAAGATGGCCAGTCAACCCTTAGTGCTTCTCAATACGCCACAAGCGGACACTTCATTTCCGCCACCTTCGAGAATTGGGAAAGCGAATTTTTGCAAATGGCCCTTTATGTATTGCTCACCATATCGTTAAGGCAAAAAGGTTCATCAGAATCGAAGAAACCTTTGGGTGAAAAAGGCGCAGGCGAGGAAGAAGTAGATCGGGAGCCTAAGGCACATGCTAAAGCCCCATGGCCGGTAAAGAAAGGCGGTCTTGCGTTAAAGCTATATAGCAGCTCGCTTTCTATAGCGTTCACGATACTTTTCTTTATCTCTTTCTACCTGCATTTCTGCGGCAGCTGGAGTGACTATAATGAAGAACAAACTATCAAAGGCTTTCCCACCGAAACTAAATCTCAATACCTCGGCAACATGCACTTCTGGTTTGAATCTTTTCAGAACTGGCAAAGCGAATTTCTTGCGGTAGCATCTATAGTAATACTCTCTATCTGGCTACGCCAGAAAGGATCGCCTGAATCAAAACCTGTTGATGCACCTTACGACGAGACAGGAACGGGCTAGTGTTTACGTTCGTAAACGAACTTAAGAGTGATAATTATTGAGTTGACCAGGAAGGAAAATGCGTTGGTGATGATAATAGGCCAATCCTTTTTCATGATACCATAAGCAACCCAGACAGCTAAGCCTGCTAATAACACTATCAGCATGCCCGCAGAAATATCTTTGCCCTCTTTTTCCTTTATCATCTTCACCAGCTGCGGCAGCATTGATATGCCGGTCAGCACTCCTGCAACGATACCAATGATGTTTTCGAGCATAGGTCTTTTGCTATGATTCTTGTAAATCCTATGCCATTTACTAATTCACCCACATGAGGTGACTTGTTATTTCAAATAAAAACTCCATCTTTATCT
>CAMPKR010000343.1 GCA_946887345.1 uncultured Bacteroidota bacterium
TATGGAGTACTAAAATATTGTAAGGTCGGTATATGGCTGTATTGTATGGTATGCTGGGACTTTGCATAGCTTTTTTCTCCTACCATCAATGAGGCAGAGAGAAAGAATCCCGCACGGCCTACGCGGTCAGCATCTATGTTTACAGGCACTATTACTTCTTTGCCCGCCTTTAGGTTCATTGGTGCCGACTTCTGTATCAGCGTTCGCTCACTGATGGCGAGAATGGCATTGTTAATGTCTTTATTAGGCATAATGCGCACTTTGGCGCGCAGCGAACCATCGGTTTCGGTTACTATCAGTGAGGAAGTAAAGTTCAGTGTTACATCAGGAACAATTCGTAGTGCCTCAACAACGTCTCCACGGGTAGGGTCAAGTTTTTTGTATGAAAGCGGTACAGCGATATTAAACTGCTCCGTGCTGATACTCATCTTCAGTCTTACATTCAGCGGATTAGGTGCTTCCGATAGGCCAAGGAGTGTGTCATAGGGAACTATGTATGAACCTTTGTCTATGCTGGTATTAGATAGCCAGTAGGGCTCCGTTGGTGTTGCATTTGCAGGTATGGTGATATCGTGCTCAATGGTGATAAGTGAGTCAGATTTGAACTTTACCGGCGTGTTCGACACATCATTGTTCAGCCAATCTATTGATTTGATACTCACTGGTAGCCCTGCACGTGAAATAACTTTCAGCGTGAAGGGTAATTTAGAACCGGCTACGGCTGTTGGCTGTTTCGTTGTCACTTCCGCCATAAAACCGGCGCAGTGCAATATGATGGCATCTATCTCATTCATTTTTTGCTTACGCCAGTAGCTGTTGCTAACGTCTTCAATTTCTTTTCTTAGTTCAAGTAGTGCCGGTATCGATTTTTCAGGTTTTTTAAAGCTGAACTCATCCAGTATTGCCTCTATCTTTCTGCCAATGTCCGGGCGGTCTACTCTTCCCCAGGAAATATCTATCCCATCAAAAAGAGAATTGCTTATATCCGATCCCGCTACAAGGTCAAAATATTCAGTTTGCAATCCGGGTATGCTTGGGGTACCGGCGCCCTGGCTTCTGTGTATGCTACGGCTTTGGCCGGCAAGTTCGCCGTAACCTATGCCCAGCAGCGGACTGAATTGCCCGGTCTCTAGCTTAAACATGTCATCGGTTATGGTATTTCTGTTGCCGAATTTATATGCGTTGAAAAGCAGTCGCTTGGGCTGCCATGCTTTTACATAACTTAGCTGATCCTTGTATTTGTCTTTCTTCCCTGCCGCATTGAAAGCCTTCTTCGCTATCACAGCTGAGGCGGAGTGTTGCCCATGTCCTGCTTCTGCAGTTGGAGGAAAGCGGCAGATCACCACATCGGGTCTGAATTGGCGCATTACCCAAACCACATCACCTGTTATCAGGTCTGGGTTCCAGTGTTTGAAGGTTTCTTCAGAGGTCTTGGAGAAGCCGAAGTCTACCGCGCGGGTAAAGTACTGTTCTGCTCCATCCAGCTTCCGGGCTTCCAGTAATTCATGAGTACGGATAAGGCCGAGCGCCTCGCTCTGTTCAGCACCTATAATATTCTGTCCTCCGTCACCGCGGGTAAGTGAAAGATAGGCGGTGCGAACATGCTGGTCATTTACCAGCCACGCCAGCAGGCGTGTGTTCTCATCGTCGGGGTGAGCGGCCAGGTAAAGCACGTTCACCAGGTTCTGCAACTGCGAGATCTCATGGTATATCTGCGCAGAAGTTGCAGGACGCAATTGTTGTGCATCTGCTCCTGTCAGAAAAACAAATGATGATATGGTAAATAAAAGCTTGCGGATCATATTGCTAAGAAAAAACCTGCAAGTATTTAGCTTGCAGGTGTAAATATAAAGAAGTAAGTGGCTAAAAAACGGTGATTAATCAAGGGAGGCAATCAGCTTCTCGTTCAGGCGCCTGTATTCTGCTTCGCTCGGAGTGCCTTTTGCTACTTCTATAGACTTTTCGGCCGCTTCTATAGCCTCTTCTACCATATCTAGTTTAGCAGCAATACGAGCCTTCAGGAAATACATATAATATGCCTTGGGATTGTCCTTTATAGCACGATTCACATATTCGTAAGCTTTATCCAGCTTTTCATTCCTTTCATTATAGTAGTTCGCTACCTGGAAGTATGGCGCATCTTTCTTACCGTTCAGAGCTTTCTTAATATTCTTTGCTATCTGTGTTTCATTATTGGCCTCCACTGGTATCACTACCTTGGTATATTCCCACATCATTTCCAGCTGGCCGGTAGAATAAGAGAGGTTGCTGAAATTGATAGTAAAGGTCTCTACTTTTTTATCCAGGTAATACGATGCCGCTTTGAACCGGGCTACATCGTTCTTTTTATCATAGCCCATCGTGCCCCAATTGCCCAGTCCTTTGTTCAGTATTACGGTCCAGTCACCTTCAGTGGGGATGGTGTACATGGCATATTCACCGGCTGCCACTTGCTGTCCCCCTATTATCATTGGCTCGCTGAATTTTATCTTGGTGGCCGCATTGGCGCCCGTTCTCCATGTAGTACCATAAGGCACCAGTTCGCCAAATACTTTGCGGCCACGTGCTGATGGGCGGCTATAGCTGAGGTCGATCACTCCGGTTGAGAAATCCTGTGAAATGCGGGTAGTCGGGCTCAGCGCCGGTAGTTTCAGTGTTGGCTTTTGTTGTCCGTAGCTGCCAAGGCTGGCGGCAACCAGTAATGCCGATAAAAGTATCTTTTTCATTTAAAGTGTTGTTTTTTGAGATAGAAAGCGAATATAGTAAGTAATTGCTGAGATTTTATGTAGGTACATGGTTTATTCAATCAGCAA
>CAMPKR010000344.1 GCA_946887345.1 uncultured Bacteroidota bacterium
CATTGAAATACAGTAAAGAGCGCCAGCAGTTCGATCAGCCGATCTCCAACTTCCAGGCTATTGCATTTAAGCTGGCAGATATGGCTACGAAAATAGAAGTGTCGAAGATGCTGATATACCAGGCTGCCGACATGAAGAACCGCGGTGTGAAAATGACCAAAGAAAGCGCAATGGCCAAGTACTATGCGTCAGAGGTATCGGTACAGGTATCGACTGAGGCTGTACAGATCTTCGGCGGCTACGGTTATACCAAAGACTTCCCCGTAGAAAAATACTACCGCGACAGCAAGCTCTGTACCATCGGTGAAGGCACCTCAGAGATACAGAAGCTGGTGATATCGCGAGATATACTTACTCAATAATAAAAGCCCTGCATAAACGCGGGGCTTTTTATAGTACTATCCCTGAAATTATTTATTTAATTTCATCATATGAAAACACAAGCTCTTTACCCGGCATTTGTCTTGTGCGCCCTGCTGCTCTTTGCTTGCGGCACTCCTTCTCCGTTCCCGTTATCGTTCCCTAACTCTCAGGCTGCAGATGACAGGATCGTTGGGAACTGGAAGATGGTTGAGGATACTAACACTAACAATTTTTACGAGATCACGAAAGCCGATGTAAAATACGGCCTGGACTTTCAGTATCATGTGCGCTTCTTCAATCGTGGTGGCAGTAATCCAACCCATGAAGCCAATATCTTTCTAAGCGATTTTGGACGCTTTGGTAAAGACAGCGGTATCAAATTCATCAATGTTCCATACTGGACAAAAGTGGATGGAGAGGGCGACGGAATGGGATGGGAAGGCCGCGGATATTTCCTGGTAAGGATATTAGAAGCTGATAAGGACTTTTCGAATATCACAACTGCAACTGTCAATCATCCGGCTTTATCTCAATTCAGAAGGGCAGCACAGTTAGAAAATTTTATGGATGAGCATGTCAATAACCCTAAAATATATTCTGACACCGTTCATTTCTATAAAACGAACCTGACGACCGCACAGTTAAGAAAGCCCCGCTAGTGCGAGGCTTTCATATATGATTTGAAATTCGGAATTTAATAATCTCCCAGCGTAGCCGGCAACTGCTGCTGCGCTACTTCCAGCTGCGCATCGCTTGGCGCTATACCATGCCATTCGTGGGTGCCTTCCATAAAGTCGACGCCTTTGCCCATAATGGTGTGCATCAGTATGCAAACAGGCTTGCCTTTGCCGGTGCGGCCTTTAGCTTCAGCCAGTTTGTTCACTACTTCTTCCATGTTGTTGCCATCCATTTCCATCACATCCCAGCCAAAGGCTGTAAACTTAGCGTGTAGTGAATCAAGGTTCATTACCACTTTGGTCGGGCCGTCGATCTGCTGGCCATTTACGTCTATGGTAGCGATCATGTTGTCCATCTTGTGGTGCGCGGCAAACATGATAGCTTCCCAGTTCTGGCCTTCCTGCAGTTCGCCGTCGCCGTGCAGTGAATAAACGAGGGTATTGTCTTTGTTCAATTTCTTGGCTTGTGCCGCACCGGCAGCCACACTCATACCCTGCCCCAGCGAACCGCTTGCAATACGCACACCGGGAAGCCCTTCGTGCGTGGTAGGATGTCCCTGCAGCCGGGAGTCGATCTTGCGGAAAGTAGCCAGCTCCTGCACGGGAAAATAACCTGAACGCGCCAGCACACTGTAGAATACCGGAGAAATATGTCCGTTCGATAGGAAAAATACATCTTCACCAATGCCGTCCATGCTAAACTCCTCAGCGTTGTGCTTCATGGCGTGGAAGTATAGCGCTACCAGAAAGTCGGTACAACCAAGAGAGCCGCCGGGGTGGCCGCTCTGGCATCCGTGCACCATCCTTACTATGTCCCTGCGCACCTGCGCTGCCACCTGTTTCAGATCATTAATTTCCATCTGTATCCTTGAAATTGTGCGGCAAAACTAAGGTTTTCGGGTGGAGATTTCTAGGAAAAATTAAATTGCAGGAGCATGGAAATCAGCGCGTCGAAGAAGAGGTATTTTACTAAGCAACTGGTAGGCTGGCACCATACAGATAATGACCGTATGCTGCCCTGGAAAGAGGAAAAAGACCCGTACCGCATCTGGCTTTCCGAGATCATCCTGCAACAGACGAGGGCACTTCAAGGCCTGCCTTACTACCTCCGGTTTACCAAAGCTTACCCAACTGTAAAGCACCTGGCCAAAGCCAGAGATGAAGACGCCTTCCGCCTCTGGCAGGGCCTGGGTTATTACAACCGCTGCAAAAATATGCTGGCAACCGCCCGCATCGTAGCCAACGAGCTCAAAGGAAGGTTTCCCGATACTTATGAAGGCCTGCTCGCACTCAAAGGGATCGGGCCCTATACTGCATCGGCCGTTGCATCTTTCGCCTTCGGGCTGCCGGAAGCAGTGGTGGATGGCAATGTATACCGCGTGCTGTCGAGATATTTTGGAATTGACGCACCTTTTGACACCACCGAAGGCAAAAAACAGTTTGCTGCATTGGCTAAAGAATTGCTTTATAAGGAGAACAGCGCGGCCTACAACCAGGCCATTATGGACCTCGGTGCCACGGTATGTACACCTGCCAATCCCAAATGCGGTGGTTGCCCCTTGCAAAAGCACTGCTTTGCCATTGATAAACAACTGACGGCATCATTGCCGGTGAAGAGCAAGAAAACAGCTATCGCCACCCGGCATTTCCACTACATCATTTTCAAGGCCGGCGACAAGATTTGGATACGCAAACGTACCGGAAGCGACATCTGGCAAAACCTGCATGAACCCTTCCTGGTGGAGCATACAGCCCAGCTCGACGAC
>CAMPKR010000345.1 GCA_946887345.1 uncultured Bacteroidota bacterium
CGGTAGCATACCCATAGTGGGTAAGAATATTATTCTATTAAGCGGTCGGCAATGCCGACCGCTTTTGTTCCCAAAGAATCCGAAAAAATCCCCGACTTGTGTGGAAACTCAGGTATAAAAACATGAATTACTGGAAAAACTTTATAACAACTCATTCCCTTATAAATCTCTAACGAATAAAAGCAGAGCTGGAATTTTATGGTTTCTTTTCGTTTTGCGGGTATTGGTTTTTTGTATTCGATGGAAGAAATGAAATATTAATTCATAAAACAAAATACTATGAAACAGATGAAGAACTTAGGAATTATAGCACTGTTGGCTGTTGGAATATTAACGTCTTGCCACCCCGAAGATGCATACGAAGTCGCACCTGCTAATAACGCTGGAAACCCGGATGCAAGTTTTGCCCGTGAAGCAAGCAAACCTGAAGACCCGAATATGGCGAGCATACAGTGGACCGGTGGAGAGGTAGGCATACGTGAAATGTACTTCAACGGTGGGCTTCTCACAGAAAATGGCGAGATCAAACCTGTTGAGTTGAGATCTGGTGCGCCGGCAGCCACTGACTTTTTCAGGCCATACCTGCTGGAAATGATGAAAATACCATATGGCACTTATACCAGCACCGCGCTCAGGATGTGGATCAGCCCCCATCCTTCCGCAAAGTATAGCCTGACTCTCAGCGGAACTTTCAACTTAAACAGACGCAGTATACCCGTCAAAGTACTTGTAGACGAAGTTGTTTTACTAAGAGTGGAATCGATGGAAAAGATGGCAATATCTGAAACCAATGAGTACCTGGCAAATGTTCTTTTCGACATCAACGTGCTGATGCGTAACCTCGATCAGAAAATGTTGCAGAGTTTGGCAGTAAAAGAGGGTGTTATTACTATATCATCAACCTCCAATCCTGAAGCTTATCACCGCATACTGGCCAATGTACCCTATATGCTCAGGCTTCGCCAAACCAGGTAAAATAATTTGATTCTATTAGGGCCGGCATCGCCGGCCTTTTTTGCGCGCTGAAATTCTGTTTTCAGCCTTTAATAATACTTAGCTTTCACAATTATTTGTGTTAAAATACCGTGTTCAGCCATGCGGTCCTATTCTATCTTATTCGGCCATCTCTTACATTTGCTGCATGCCGAAGCGCAATATATCGTTCATTGCATTGCTTGCTGCCCTCTCTGTAGTAGCCGGTGCCCTGCTTTCGCAGATCACCTTTGTCGGCCGTGTGGGAATGAACATGTTTTACAGTCAATATAATTTCCTCAAGATCTGGTGGCAGGGAGCTATACTGGTATTTATCATCTGGCTGCTCGTTTTTGTAGCCCATTCTCTTATACAGGGACGAGTATCAAAGGCCAGCGCCCTGGCAGCCAATCTCATCAGCCTTATGCTAGCCATCGGCGGCCTCTACTTTACTTACTCCGATTTCCGCCACGATCTCTCCCACCGTCTTATGGGCGAGCGCTTTCATATCGGCGCTTATCTTTTCTGGCTCGGCTGGATAGGTATCAGCATTTTCTTCCTTGCTCAAAAAAGCAGCCGCAAACTCATAGTTTCAGGTAAAACGGACTAAGCAGGTCCGCCGCATCCAGGGTATACTGGTTCTGCCCCGCGTATATCACCAGCCGCTCATCTACCAGTGTTTCGGGCATACTCTTACCGAATACACTCACTACCCTGTTAGGATCAGTTTCTGCCTTAGGCATCACAAATAGCCGCCTGTGCATATGCCAACGGTTTTGTTTTAGTAGTTGTGCCCAGGCTTTATACTCGGTAGAGGGAAGAATTACCGATGCATAACCCGTTTCGGTTAACACCTGCTCCATCACCCGCAGCAAGTCGTTATAAGAAAGTGATAACGTATGTCTGGCGGCATTCCGTTCAGCATCATCGCCCAATAAACTGTTATTAAAGAAAGGAGGGTTGCAGATCACCATATCATATTGCTGACCGAAAGTAAAATTCCGCACATCTCCGCAAAGCACATTTATCCTTTCTGCCCAGGAGGATGCCTTTACATTCTGTTCTGCCTGCCCGGCTGCGGACTTATCCATCTCTATCGCATCTATCAGCACATTAGCTTTGCGTTGCGCCAGCATAAGCGATAGCAGACCCGTGCCCGTACCAATATCCAGCACATGCCTCACGTCTTCTGCAATAGGCGTCCACGCACCTTGTATACAGGCATCGGTAGACACTTTCATAGCGCAGCGGCCCTGCTCTATTCTAAATTGTTTGAATTGAAAAAATTGGTTGCTCATTTACCAGCTGGCTCTTGCCGTAGGAGTGATGCTCATATCGGTGAACTCACCGGCAAGATATTTATAGTAGGCCGTAATACCTATCATGGCAGCATTGTCCGTGCAGTACTCAAATTTCGGGATGTATACATTCCAGCCAAGTTCCTTACCTGTTTCCTGTAATGCAATCCTCAGTCCGCTGTTGGCCGATACGCCACCGGCTATGCCTATATCTTTTATCCCTAGTTCTTTGGCTGCCTTCCTCAGTTTGTTCATCAGCATCCGCACTATAGTATATTGAACCGATGCGCAAATATCCTTCATGTTCTTTTCTGCGAAATCAGGGTCAAGCTTTCTCTCTTTCTGTAAAAAATAAAGCACAGAAGTCTTGATACCGCTGAAGCTGAAATCATAATCCTTCATATCACTCATCGGGAACTTAAACCTTTGCGGGTCTCCCTCCTGTGCATATTTATCTACCAGCGGTCCGCCGGGATAAGGCAGCCCAAGCATTTTGGCAACTTTATCAAAAGCTTCACCTGCGGCATCATCTAT
>CAMPKR010000346.1 GCA_946887345.1 uncultured Bacteroidota bacterium
TTATCGGGGTGTCAAAACCAGAGATGTTGATTATGGGACTAAGAGCAGTCGTTTTACCACCGTCCACATCAGCCGTGCCTACGCCCTGCGTTACACTTGCAGCGTTTCCTGTTACCAGGCACTGTCCAGATCCGCTTGTATGATCAGCTCCGGTTTGTGATAACAATACACCCGCAGATGATTGTAGGGGTACAGCCTGTATCCATTTTCCTGAGGTAGCTGCGTCGGCAGGATTAGAACCCAGGCCTGCAAAATTACCGATAGTCCAACTGGTGGCGGGACTTTCGAAATGCTCATAACTTTGTCCCAGCAGACGAATACCGAACTGGTAAGGGATATTGCTCTTAGAAGCAGCCACAGCAGCATTAAAGCCGGTCGGGCCATATGCATTCACTATGCTCAGCGTATCACGTACTGCAAAGTAGTAGTCAATTATCTTAGTTCCTACCTGGGCCGGGATCGTAGCGGTAAAGTTAAGGTTGCCGAGATCGGTCATTGTAATTGCCGTATAGCCTGTGTTTGGACGAACCCGATACATCAATTGCACGTCTTTTAAGAATGGCTGGTAAGTGATATCCAATGTAGCATTGATTACTACCGGGCCGTTATCCCATTGGTTGTCAACTTCGTTGTGCGTCACTTCAGTTTCGCTCAGCAGGTATATTCCATGTTCAGCAAAGCCCTGCACAATTTCCAGGAAGTGCGGTGTTCCGTTGTTAATGTTTGCATCATCGTCATCCGCCATTAAGGCCGAAATAAGCACATCAAAAAAAACTTCGCCTTCCGTGCCATCAGGTCCGTCCGGTGTATCAAACAATGTTTGTGCAAATATTTTTGCCATTGTATCAACATTGCCGATGTTTAACCTCACGTCCCACCACGCTCCTGCTATTATTTCACCGTCGGCATGCACTTCTCCTTCAATATCTTCAGGATACACTTTAGGAGCAAGATCATACCTCCTTATAAAGCCGCCACCAACAGTACTGTTCTGTCCCAGCACAGGGTGATTGGTAATGCTAAAGCCCCATACGTCAGCATAACCTTCATTCAGTGCACCGTTATTCATGCCGCCCGCACCTTGGTCTTGATAGAACTTATCATTTATACCGTGTCCGTATTCATGATATACTATATCATTAATTTCGGCAAATGAGTTACAACCGTTAGCTGCTGCGTAAAAGTTAATGGAACTTCCATTATAGAAAGCATTACAATAGCTTGTAGTAAGGTCAACATTTGTATTCAGCGGATTATCCATGTCTGTAAACAGGGGGTAATGCGTTTTCATATAGTCATGCACCTTGTTTACATGGTAGAAAGCATTCAGGTGCCTGCTCTTGGCTATGCCTGTTGTTGGGTAGGTGTATGTAGAGCCAAGTGTAATAATGTTTTCCTGCATTGAAGGCACAGTATTGCTGGATGGTACATCTCTCACCTTTGAGAAACTTCCTTCCAGTATCACAGTGGTCAGGTCAGGTATATTAAGCGTGGTATTGGCGAAATAACCAAGGTTATCGGTCAGTTGGTTAGTTCCGTTCACTGTGAGCTTCATGTGAGGCAGTGGTTCCAATGTGGCTGGATTAGATGTTCCGTTCACATATATCATGGCCTTCACAGTCAGATCATAGTCAAATTTCACATCATTGCTACGGTACAGCACTTCGCCTGTTATGCCATCCACATAGCCCCTCAACTGCATTTCTTCCCTGTTCAGGTCAGTGCCGTTAATTTGAAATGCCCATGCCGGATGTAGTTCATATCCGTTAACTGTCGGAACGGGGAACCACACCCAATCTGCATCTATGTTGCTGCTACTGATATTGGAACCGGTCAGGTCTTGCGTTGCAGCAGTTAGCGCGTCACCAGAGTTGAGAGTGGGAGTTGAATAGTTTTGCGGCTCGCCATAGTTCTTCATTTTCACCCTCACCAATCGGCCATCTTGAGTAAAGCGGAAACCAAGGCTGGAAAACGCTACTTTATGCCCATCAATTACCTGGCTAAAGTCAACATAACCGGCTTTGTCTGTCTGTGTATTCCTGGTCATTACCCACTGCGCCGGATTTACGCCTAAGCCTGACAACTTCTCCGTCATGCAGTTCTGTGCACGTTGTAGGTTGTCACTTCCGGTTATGGTTATAGCAGGGCCATAAATGTCCCTGATAGTCCCATTTGCTTTGTCTGTTGCAATGCCCCATTGCGGAAAGGCTGTTGTCGCCGCTGCGTTGGTCTTTCTTATAGCATCGGAATTGCGTTTTGACACTGGATTCCTGAATACAGACTTATTGTACTCCTGTCCGTGTTTGTGCTGTGCGAAGGCCGGGCTGAAAGCTGCTGCCAAGCCGATCGCCAAAAAGATTTTTTTCATCAATTAATAAGTAATGTTTAAAATGGTTTTTCTACCACCGCTCAAAAAAAACGGCGACCTTTTTTATTTTCTGATGATGAGCTGAGTTTCCAAATATAATTAAATATCCCACATCTCCTCACATTAAATTGTCATATGTTAGGAGCGTGTGGAAAGTAGGGGTGAACAAAATCTATTTTTTCATTAATATGTTTATTTCCAGGAGCTTCGATCGGCCGTCATCATTGTCTGCTACCAAAATGGCTTTGTAACTTCCTGAATCGCCTTCACTTACTACCACCGACTCTATTTTGTCTTTCAGGATGTTTCCCCGTTGGTCCCTTACGAAATTGATTTCTCCCAGGTCAAGCTTACCACGTTGCTCCGTCAGCAAACCTACATAACTGCCCGAGA
>CAMPKR010000347.1 GCA_946887345.1 uncultured Bacteroidota bacterium
TCATCAACCTGCACCGTTTCGGAAGTTCGGGACTGCTTACTTTTTTTTCAGGTGCGCCTAACAAAGCAGGCTTTGATAAAAATCCTTTCTCTTTTACCTACACCAGGAAGATAGCCCATGTGATCTCAGAGCCATACACTGACCGGCCTATTCATGAAACCGAACGGAACCAGCAATTAATTGCAGATATAACGGACGAGCAGGCAGCAAAGCCCCGCCTCTACCCCACAGCTGCAGACTTTGAAAAAGTAAAGCAGTGGCAAAATGAGCCTTATATCTGTATCGCTCCATCTTCTGTTTGGTTTACCAAACAATTCCCCATGGAAAAATGGATATCTCTGATAGCTGCCCTGCCACTCCAATACATAGTGTACCTGCTGGGCGCTCCAGCCGACCAGGCATTGGCTGAGGCAATAATTAAGACTCTGGGGACGACAAAAGTGAGAAGCCTTTGCGGACAGCTCGATTTTTTACAATCTGCCGCACTGATGAAAGGCGCAGTGATGAACTATGTGAACGATTCTGCACCGATGCATTTTTGTTCTTCTGTAAACGCTCCGGCTACAGCAGTCTATTGCTCTACGGTCCCTGCTTTTGGATTTGGTCCGCTAAGCGAAAATGCACATATAGTGGAATTAGCAGAAAGACTCTACTGCCGCCCCTGCGGACTGCATGGATATAAGACTTGTCCCGAAGGACATTTTCGTTGTGCTTTGGAGATCACCAATGAGCAGCTTTTATCAGTCCTGCCTTAACTCCTGTAAAAATGAAAGAATCACCCCTTGAACATTTCTTTTCCGTACTGCACGTGCTGGGCATACTTGCTGCATTATACTATTTCTATACGCGTTTTAAAAAAAGGCGCGAGCGGGAACGATCAAAGTAGCTTCGTACTAAGGGGTTGCGTTCCCGTATTTCAGATGCTGGATAGTGGGTGTAAGATGATCGGGCATACTGACGATAAATAAATCATCGTGCTGGCTATCACTGATCGTTATATTGAAGGTATTATTACTGATCTCTTTCAGAATATCCGGAACAGTGTTAGAATGCCCTACTACTACTATCACTTTTCCGCGCCAGGCAGCAAGCAGTTCATCTACTAATTCAGCATATGGCTTGGAAGTAGCATATTCAGTAATGGAAACTCCCTTGGCAGTTGCCAGCGGCTGCCCGGTTTGCCTTGTACGGTTGAAGGGAGTAGAATAAACAGCGCTTACCGGGATATTGCCCAGTATTCTTTTTAATTCTTCAGCTCTTAGAACACCGTCGCTATTAAGGTTAGGATCAGTGCTGGTAGTTTCTTTTTCTGCGTGTCGCACAATGATGAACGTGGTGGTAGTGTCGCTGATCAGCCCGGGAATAACGGTAGTATCGTGCACGGCCACGTAAACAGTATCTCTTACTGTAACTGTCTCAGCTTTCATATTTTTCTTACAACTGCAAAAAAGCAAGAATAAACAGGTAGATAATAGGGATATCAGTTTAGCCATACAACGGAAATTTCAACTAATGTACTAAACCCTTAGCGAGCCGCGAAATCCTCTTGCTGCATAGTAAGATTCTGCGCCGTTGTGATACAGGAAGACAGTATTGTAGCGGCGGTCGCAGAAGACGGCACCACCCAACTTCCTGATCTCGGCAGGAGTATCTATCCAGCTGGAAGTTTTGGTATCAAAGCTGCCCAGCTTCTGGAGGTCACGATATTGATCCTCGTTCAGCATTTTAATACCCATATCAGCAGCCATATTTATTGCACTGTCTTTGGGCTTATGTTCCTTCCTTGCTTCCAGTGCCTCATCATCATAACAAATACTCCTGCGGCCTTTAGGACTTTCATCTGAACAATCGAAGAAAACGTACTCCCCGGACTTTTTATCAAAATCTACCACATCAGGTTCTCCGCCTGATATCTCCATTTCGTACAGCGACCACAGTTTTGCCGGACTGGCCTCCAACTTAGCCTGTATTTTACCCCAGTCCAGACCCTTGTGCCGCTTCATGTTCTTTTCAAAGCGGGTCTTTAAAATCTTAAGCAGCTCTGTAGCTTGTGCCTGTGGCAGTTTCTTTGCGTTCTTGCTCATACTCAAATGAATTTATTTATAATCGTCCAACCCTTTCCCCTGCAAAATCTTAGGAATGCATTTTTCAATTCTTGATTCCCGGGTTTTGGATTGCTTTGCCTGTGAAAAATAAAAAATATATGCTTTTTGCCTGCCAGGTGTTAAGCCATTGAAAGCTGTTTTCAATGCAATATTTTCCTTCAGGGCCTTCTGAAGTTCCGCCGGTAGCGCCGCCTCTTTCTTTTCTTTAGGCAGCTTTATACCTGAGCGCTGCAATTCGATAGCTTCGTAGATGTAGGCTTTTATCACCGGGGCCATCTTCACGATCTCCCCAACATTGTTGAATCTCAGCTGGCGGCCGACCACTGTGTTCTCCCCCATTTTTACCAATATTCCTTCTGCATCGCTCAAAAGGTAGCCATTCATAAACAGCAGGGCAAAATACTCTTTAAAGCCCTGTATCACCGCAATGTTCTTACCCTCAAAGGCATAGGTAGGCTTGCCCCATTTCAATGACTCCCCGAGTCCGCAGCTGAGTAATACCTTCCGGAGCTTTTCGGTTTCCTGCCGCCAATTTTCTATTTTATCCAGATACGCATCTACCCTGGCATCCATTATCTTCAAATTGTTTCGCTAAAATAAGCTTTCCGATTCTCCGGGG
>CAMPKR010000348.1 GCA_946887345.1 uncultured Bacteroidota bacterium
ATACAAACTTTTTAAAAAATGAAAAAACTTTACTTTTTGTTGAGCGCACTGCTCATTTCCCTGTCTTCATTTGCACAGGCCGACCTTCAAATTCTGCATAATCTGCAGGCCGGTGACACTATCAAGATCAAACCAACCAATCCGCCGCAATATAATTTTGCGTATGGATTTGTGAACCATGGTCCTAATGCACTTACTCAGACAGATACAATCTATTTGAGAACCCCGTACACGACGCCAGGCTTTTTTACTCTGACGTTGCCTGCCGCAGGGGTGCCTGTAGGCGATACGGTTTATTTCCTCGACACAGTTGGCTTCTCAAGTGGTCCGGCTAGTGGTCCTATGCCATGGTGTGACAGCATCTGGGCTAAAAATTCTAGTAATGCGATCATACCAGATACCGGCATGTCCAACAATGAACTTTGCACGACAGTTAATATCCTTAATTTGACTGCGAGCATATCTGAAACATTCGGTGCGGTGCCATCGGCTACCGTTGTTAATCTGAATGTATATCCTAACCCTGCTGTTAGCAGCATCAGCTTCGATTACAATGTACCCGTACATATGCCGGTTAGTGTAGCAGTGTATGATGTGGTAGGTCGCAAGGTGTACCAGGAAGACCTGGGGCAACAAATAGGCAGCCAGAAGAAGACAGTAAACGTGAGCAATTTCACCAACGGTATCTATATGGTAGAATTACTGATAGATGGTCAAAAACATGTTGGCCGCGTACTCGTTCAAAAATAATCAATGATCATATTAAGGTTAAAAGGTGGGCTCCGGTCCACCTTTTGCTTTTTATTTACAGGCTTTATGCAGTAATTTTACTGCTTATTCTTCCCAATAGTATTATCAATGATTTTTTCGTCGAAGCTGATAGAAGATGCGGTGCAGGAGTTTTCAAAATTGCCGGGCATCGGTAAAAAAACTGCGTTGCGGATGGTGCTTCATTTGCTGAAGATGGAAAAGGCTGAAGTAGATGGTTTTGCGGGCGCACTATCGCGGATGCGCAATGAAATACGTTTTTGCAATACCTGTCATAATATTTCAGATTCGGAGCAATGCAGCATTTGTGCCAGCCCGGGCCGCAACCATAGCCAGGTGTGTATAGTGGAGAACATACGGGATGTGATAGCCGTGGAAAGCACCCAGCAATATAACGGTCTGTATCATGTGCTGGGAGGTATATTATCACCTCTTGACGGTATAGGCCCTGACCAGTTGCAAATTGATACACTACGCGAGCGTGTGGACAAGGGAGAAGTAGAGGAGCTGATAATGGCGCTTAGCCCCACCATAGAGGGGGACACCACAGTCTACTACATAGCGAGACAAGTAGCAGATAAGCCTGTGAGGATTACCACCATTGCCCGGGGCATATCTTTTGGCGGTGAGCTGGAGTATGCGGATGAAATGACACTGGCCCGCTCCATAGCCAAAAGGATACCGATAGAGAATTATGTAAGTGTGAAGGGCGCCGGTGAATAAACCGCCAAGTCAATAACGGATATTTGTAAAAAGCGAGCTTCTTACAGGAAGCCCGCTCTTTATAAATCTTCTAAATATTCAGTTATTTGCCTCTTCCCTGGAAGATGACCATAAAGGTGTATAGCATGATCTTGATATCAAGCGCCAGCGAGCAGTTCTCAATGTAAAGCAGATCGTACCTCATGCGGGCTATCATTTCATCCACATTTTCCGCATAGCCATATTGTACCATGCCCCAGGAGGTGAGCCCCGGCTTTACCTTATGCAGGTATTTGTAGTGTGGATGGGACGTGCTGATGATGTCAATAAAGTGTTTACGTTCCGGGCGGGGGCCCACCAGGGACATCTCACCCTTCAAAATGTTGAAGAACTGGGGTATTTCATCTATCCTCCATTTGCGCATAACACGCCCCCAGGGAGTAATGCGGCTGTCTTCTTTGCTGGAGAGTGCGGGCCCGTGTTTTTCAGCATCAGTGTACATAGACCTGAACTTGTAAATACAAAACGGCTTGCCGAACAACCCCACACGTTCCTGCTTGTAAAACACAGGGCCGGGAGATGACAGCTTTACCTTGATAGCCGCAAACAGGTATACCGGTGCCAGAACGACAATAGCGGAAAAGGAGCCAATGATATCGATAGCGCGTTTGCATACTCTTTGCCAATCGGGCATCAGGTCGGGGTGGATGTGTATCAGTACCGCATCATAAACGTTGCTGGTCTTTACCGAACCTGAGATAATATCATACATATCAGGTAATACCTTTACAACAACCGGTCGGTAGCTAAGGCGGGTTACAATGTTCTCAAGCAGGTGGTGTTCTGATGAATCTACTGCAACTATTACTTCCTCTATTTCATACTGGTCAATTATCTGCTCCAGGTTGTCGATGTTGCCAAGCTGGGGCAGGTATTGGCTCATTCCGTTGCTGGATTCTTTGCTGGAGTAGATGAAGCCTTTGAAAATATTGCCCAGTACTTTCTGGTTTTCCGTTACCTGTTTGTACACATCTATGGCCATATAGTTGCCACCAATGATAAGTGTGTTGAAACCCACCTTGCCGCTTATAAGGTTTCTTTTTACATGGCTGAGAATGAAGAAACGGAACGTAAGCGCGAAAGCTGTGTGAATGAACAGGTAGCGACCTGTCATTTTTATAAAATAGGCTGAGTAGTCGGTTATATCATTGGTGAATGCAAAAAGCGAAACACATATAGTGCCTATTATGC
>CAMPKR010000349.1 GCA_946887345.1 uncultured Bacteroidota bacterium
GGCTTTTGTAGGATTGGTAATAGGATTGGTACAGGGCGGACTGATAAGACTGGTGATACCAAAGATAGGCCAAAAAAATTCTGTGTATGCGGGACTGACGCTTTATGTGGCAGGCTTTGTGCTTTTCGCGTTTGCATCGAAAGGGTGGATGATGTTTGCCTTTATGATCCCGTATGGACTGGGTGGTATAGCGGGGCCCGCGCTGCAGGGTATTATGTCCACACAGGTACCGCCTAATGAACAGGGGGAACTGCAGGGAGGTCTTACCAGTATGATGAGCGTGACCTCTATTATCGGGCCGCTGCTGATGACGGGTTTATTCTCTCATTATACAGCAAAGGGAACCGAGGTTTATTTTCCCGGCGCCCCGTTGATTGCGGGAGCGATACTTACCGTTTTCAGTATCTTCCTGGCAGCGGCATCGCTAAGAAAACACCATCATTTAAGCACTGTACAACAAAAGAGTGGATAGATATTGAGAACTGGGAATTAGGAATAGGGTACTTGGAATCTGGATTTGGAATCAGGTATTAAGAATTGGATTAGGAATCAGATAAACAGAAGACGATATGAAACAGCAAATGCTAGGCGCACTAAAGCACTACTTCGGCTATGACAACTTCAAGCTGGAGCAGGAGCAAATTATTGAAACGATTATATCAGGAAAAGATGTACTGGGTATTATGCCTACCGGTGGCGGTAAATCGGTCTGCTACCAGTTGCCTGCTATGCTCTTCCCCGGCATCACAATAGTAGTATCGCCATTGATAGCACTGATGAAAGACCAGGTAGACAGCCTGCTGGCCAATGGTATAGAAGCCGCTTACCTCAACTCATCGCTGAGCAGTGCGGAACAAAACCGCGTCGCGACCTCTGCCCTGAATGGACACATCAAAATACTTTACCTGGCCCCTGAAAGATTGAATGCAAGTACATTTGATTTTATAACTAAGCTCAAACCCTCTCTTTTTGCCATAGATGAAGCACACTGCATTTCGCAATGGGGACATGATTTCAGGCCGGAGTATCTGCAGCTTGCAGCACTGAAGAAGCAATTTCCGCAAGTGCCGGTGATAGCGCTTACCGCAAGTGCTGATACACTAACTCAACAGGATATACTGGAGAAACTGGCGCTGAAGCAGCCAAAGGTTTTTATCTCCAGCTTCAACAGGCCTAATATTTACTATTACATAAAACCGAAGACAAATGCATTTGCGCATATAATAGAATACTTGCGCAAGCACAAGGATGATTCGGGTATAATCTATACGCTTAGCCGGAAGTCGGCAGAAGAGCTGGCGAGGCGGATAGCTGAGTACAAGTTTGCAGTGGCTTATTATCATGCAGGGATGGATTCAGGGGAAAGGAGCAGGGTGCAGGATGCATTCAGGAAAGATGATGTGAAGATCATAGTAGCGACGATAGCCTTTGGTATGGGTATTGATAAATCGAATGTGCGCTATGTGATACACTATGATGTGCCCAAAAATATAGAAGGCTACTACCAGGAGACAGGACGCGCCGGTAGAGACGGCGCGCATGCTGATGCAATACTTTTCTATTCGGTGTCGGATATCATGAAGCTCAGGCGCTTTATACAAATAGAGAACAATGCCGCGCAAACAGCCATATCGGAAAAAAAGCTGAGGCAGATGCAGAACTTTGCCGAGCACGAAGGCTGCCGCAGGCAATACCTGCTACAGTATTTTGGTGAGCAGGCAGCACCGTACTGCGGATCGTGTGACTACTGTCTTAGCGAGCTGGATGAAAAGGATGCCACAGAAGATGCGCAGAAGCTGCTATCTGCCATAGTAAGGACAGGTGAGCGGTTTGGTGCAGGGTACCTTATTGATTTCCTAAGAGGCTCTGCAAGGGAGAAAATATTGGCGGCGCACAAGGAGCTAAAGACCTATGGCGTAGGTAAGAACCTGAAGAAAGACGAATGGCAGTGGATAGTGAAGCAACTGCTGGCTAATCATATGCTGGATATTACTGATGATCAATTCCCGATACTGAAGCTGAACGACAACAGTAAGAAAATACTAAAAGGCGAGCTGCAAGTGAAGTTGGTTGCCCGCAAAGTGCAGGAAGCAGAGGCAGATGCAAGTCCGGAATACGAACAAGAACTGCTCCACCAGCTGAAGGAAGTCCGCTATCACCTGGCCGGACAAGAGAATGTACCTGCTTATGCCATAGTAGCTGATAACACCCTGATAGAATTAGCCACTTACCTGCCGCAGACCTTTAATGAACTGAAGAATATTGCCGGCTTTGGTGACTATAAGGTGAGCAAGTACGGAGCTGCCTTCGTGAAATCGGTGCATGCATATTGCAAGGCGCACTCACTGGAGAGCCGGATGCATTTTAAAGGACGAAAAAGAAAGGAAAGGGCAGAAAGAACCGGGCCAACCGGAACGCAGCAGGCTACCTTGTCGCTCTATAAGCAAGGTCTGTCTATAGAAGAAATAGCCCGGGAAAGAGGAATGGCTGCCAATACTATAGAAGGACATCTTTCTGCCTTTGTAGCTGATGGCAGCCTGGACCCTTTAAGGCTGGTACCCCAGCAAAAACTGGACAAGATAGCCGAGATAGCCCGCCAGATAGGCCAGTACCAGGCAGCCAAGCCCATAAAAGACATATTAGGAGAGGATTACACATACGGCGAAATAC
>CAMPKR010000350.1 GCA_946887345.1 uncultured Bacteroidota bacterium
ACACTAAAGGGGTATCTAATCGCCTCCGGGCTTACGAATTATTTCTGCGTCGATTCCCGCAGCACCACGGAAAAATTGTTTTCAACCTCGTCGTAATTCCTTCCCGCGACAACATCTTCCGTTATGCCGAAAGAAAACGGATGATCGATGAGTTTATCGGCAATCTCAATAGCAAGGTCGGAAGCATCAGCTGGCAACCTGTCATTTATCGCTACACCCACCTGGAGTTTGACGAGCTTTGCGCCCTGTATAGCGGTTGCGATATCGCACTCATCACACCCTTACGTGATGGCATGAACCTCGTCTCTAAGGAATTTGTTGCCTGTCGCAAGCAGCAGGATGGTGTGCTCATTCTCAGCGATATGGCTGGCGCAGCCAAAGAGCTCACCGATGCCCTCATTATCAACCCAAATGACGTGGAAGAGCTAAGTGAGAAAATTGAGGAGGCCGTGCTGATGCCAGTAGAGGAACAACGCACCCGCATGCAGCACATGCAAAAACAGGTCAGCCGCTACGATATAAATGCCTGGGCGGGCGACTTCTTTAAACAATTGTATTATATAAAAAGTCTCCAGTTGGAGTACGAAACCAGATTTATGGATAATCCCACACGTGTTCGCATGTTCTTTGATTTTAAGAAAGCGCACAATCGCCTTCTGCTGCTCGACTACGACGGATCGCTTACCCCCTTTGCTTCTACCCCTATGGAGGCTCGCCCCGGCTCTCATCTCCTTGATATTCTTGATAAATTAACGGAAGACCCTGCCAACAGTATTTATATCATCAGCGGCCGCGATGAAAGAACACTCGATGACTGGTTTGCCGATCTTAAGGTTAATCTCGTAGCTGAACACGGCGCATCGGTTCGCCTCTTCGGGAAGCCATGGAAACACTACGGCATGCAGAGAGCAGGCTGGAAAGAGGACATTGCGCCTATAATGGATCATTACATCGCCCGTAGTCCACGCTCATTTGTGGAACAGAAAAAATACAGCCTTGCCTGGCACTACCGCCAGTCCGAACCCGTACAGGGCCGCCTGCGTGCCCGCGAACTGATGAAGGAACTCGACAATGTAGCCATGGGATACGATCTTGAAGTGCTGGATGGAAACAAAGTAGTCGAAGTTCGTAACAAAGGCGTAAATAAAGGTGTAGCTACTGAACGAATTATGAGCACCGCCGAATATGATTTCATCCTGGCTATCGGCGACGACAAAACCGATGAAGACATGTTCCGCCAGCTGGCCTTAGAACCACATGCCTACACTATTAAGATTGGTGAGGATGCATCTTTTGCTAAATATCACCTGCACACTCCTTTCATGGTGCACAGTTTGCTCGACTCCTTAAATAACTTGAAGGACTAGTTACTCGGCACATTTAATTGTCTTCTTTATCTTTTCCATACCTGCTTCATTATCCTTATGATCCTCATCTGCCTCCTGTAGGGTCATCAGTATAGTTTTATTACAGGCTGAAAAAGCATACACATGTCCCGTATGAGCCATATTCTGCACCGCAGTAGTATAGCTTGCACTCACCGATTTGTAGCCATTCAGATCGCCCGTCATGGGTCGCCCTGCATTAAAGCTGCCGCCCATTCTTTCAAACGATGCCTTACTATCAAGCATAGTCTGAACAACCAGGTTTTCAAGGTCAACGCCGCTATCAACTATGGCTATCGATGCCAATCCGCTTTCATCAGCGCCCTGCCGTTCACAATGTATCAGTCTGCCTGTTTCAGCTATTGCTTCATCAGTGGTTATTTTCCAACCATCAGGTACAACAAAAGTTATCCCATGTTTTCCATACACGTTTTCCTTCTGCGCTTCTTTGCTCTTGCAGGCACCTATGAAAAGTAAAGTTACTATAACCAATAAGCTTGTTAGTCGTTTAATACTCATTGCTAAGATTTCCTCAAAGATAAGTCTCAGTTTCTTTGTTACATATCTTCCTCCCTCTCCTCAACTTGAAAGAGCGACCGCATGACACCCACCGTTCCCCCGCTGCAAAATTTTCTCCCTCTCCACTTGTGGAGAGGGCCGGGGTGAGGTCCTCCCCCGGCACACGTGATTTTACCCTCTCCTTACTCTTCCGTCCCTCAAAATCAATATATTAGCAGCCAATTACACGAAACAAGTATGAAAAAACTGCTTATAGCAGCTATGCTGCTTTTGCCCGTTATGGCCGCAACCGCAAAAAAAAAGGATAAGAATAAAGCGACAGCAGCATCTAAGGCAGACAGTTCCGCTGCTTCCAAAAAAGGACCACAACCATATAAAAAAGTCATCACCGATAAGGCCATCACTAAGAAAGGTCTCTTCACCGTTCACCAGGTAGATGACAAATGGTATTTCGAAATTCCGGATAGCCTTATGAACCGCGAAATGATGGTCACTACCCGCTACAGCAAGATAGCAGGCGGCGGTGCGGTATATGCCGGAGAACTGGAAAATCAGCAAACCATAGAATGGGAAAAAGGTCCTAACAAAAATGTATTCCTGCGTGTAGTAACCACCATCAGCCTCGCTGATTCCACTAACGATATCTATAAAGCGGTAACCAATTCAAATCTTAACCCAATAGCCGCTGCCTTCGAGATCAAGGCAATCGGTCCTGATAGCAGTTCTGTAGTGATAGATGTAACGGACTACTTCAAAGGCGATAA
>CAMPKR010000351.1 GCA_946887345.1 uncultured Bacteroidota bacterium
GCTTAAAAGAAACTTAAAGCCTGAACAGAGTGCCGACACGCCTAGCTACTGAGGTAAAAAAAGAGAAAGCTCATTACAGCCAAGCAAACTCCGAATCTCAGTAACCAAACAGAGATGCTACCCAGGATGTGAGCGCGATTATACCTTCGCCCCATAAGCCAGGAAATAAAACCAAGTGCACCCGCAGGAAAAGAAAAGAGAACATTCACCAGGTAAGCCCATACCCAGCACGTAAGTGCAAACCAGGCAGAAAACACCAGTGAAACGGAATAGAATATTACAGCTTTGGTTTTGTTCTCCATCAGAAGAAATATGAGAAGCATAAAGCTGCGAGAGAAGCAGCTAAGGTATTCAGAAAATTAACAGCATCATTCTTAATCACACCTCTTCGCTCCCAGGTAGCACCAATAATTGAATCTACAAGATTGCCTACAGTACCCGCCAATACAATTGTCATGGCGTTATAGCTGGTTCTGTAACATGCAGCGTAGATAAGTGCGATCATAAAGCTGCCTACAATACCTATCAGTAGCCCTTCCAGGCTTACGACACCATTTTCGCCTCTTTTGTCGGGTTTCAGACTTACAATATTGTAGAAGTTCTTACCATAAAGTGTCCCGAGTTCAGAAGACAAAGTATCGGCAATGGCGGAGGAGAAGCAGGCGGCTATTATCAACACCAGCATTTCCTTGTATTGAGGAAACAGGTAAGCCAACAGTCCGCAAAGGGCAGCCAGCCCACCATTGGCGAAAACCTGAGAGGCCTTTCGCCTTCCCTTATCATAATCGGCATATCCTATGGCTTCCTTCTGCCGCAAGCCTATTCGCGTGGCTAATGTACCAGTCAAAAAAAATGTACCCAGCATCGCTACCCCCCAAAGACCCGCGCCGAGGTAAATACATATTGCCGCTGCTCCACCACTTATGGCGCCAGTGACAGTTAGCATTCGGGCCAGGATAGAAATAACTACCAAAGAGATCAGCACTAACAACAAACCAATATCTGCAAAGGACATTTAGAACAGCTAATTTGTAAAAATAAAAAATCCGCCCATCAAGGCGGACCTTTTATTACTTGTTTACGAAAAATCAGTTTTTCATTATCAGCACTTTCTTTGATATAGTTTCGGCACCGTTCGAAATCACCACCGTGTATTCGCCATCGTATTCCGTTCTTACATCCAGGTAGGCAATAGTACTGCCCTGTAGCACGGTCGACTTCTGCACCAGCCGGCCATTGATATCGTACAGGCGAACATCAAAATTCTCCTGCCTTACATTCGGTAACTGAACTGCAATTATATCACTGGCAGGATTAGGGAATATGTTCACCTTCATCTCCGCTAGTGACACGCCATTTACTGCTGTTGGTGTGTAAGTGGTTACTGTTTCAGTTATTGAAGTGACTTTTTGCGCTACCTTGTTGCCGTAAAAAGTGGGACCAACGGCATATGGATAATAAGAATTCCAGTTTTCATCTACGGTGCAGAAGTATGCATAGGTACCCGAAGGATACTCCGGCGTAATACAAAAGCGACCGTTGTGTTCATCAAGATAGTCCGGGCTAGCGGAGCTTACATACTCATAGTCTTCGCGGAAATAACCCAGCGGATAAGTCCCGTTCACAGCAGGGCCGTCTGTCACATCTGTCCCGTCAGCATAGTGTGTCCTGGCGGTTATATTTCTGAGTTGGTAGCTCGACTTCATACGAACGATTCCGCCGGTACCGTCCACATTTTTATACCCATAAGATCCGTAGATCGGGAATCCATCGTAGGCGAAACCTAACAGAGGCGAGTGTAATGCACTATCTATTATATATAGTCCATCGGCGGCGTATATATCGCATACATTCGAGATCACTACCAGGTCCAGGTTAAAGGCTGAAGGATTCTGGTGGTGATGATAATTACCCATGGCCGGATGTCCCTTAGCACAGTCAAAACCTTGCTTTTCAGCGGGAATGGCATCGCGCATCCACACATTATCACCCATACCGCCCAATGGCCCGCCAGCCAATCCCTGGGTTGAACTTTTCCAAGACACTCCATCACGGTAGTCGAAAAGGGCCACTCCGTTTATGAAAATTCCAATATTGCCGCCATTTGTTGCTGTAGGTGTACCTGTATTTTGGGTAGGATTAAGCGGAATCTTAAAGATTGCGTTCTGGTTTTGCGCCAGCGATGGGTTACCATCCAGGAAAGGACCTGTAATATACGCAGGTATGCCGGTGGTACTTACATAGGCCCAATTAGTAGAATACTGTACGGTCTGCACATTGGCGAGTACGGCATCATTCACCGGTGTGGGATTGCCACTAACGTAGTGCCGGCCCTGTATATTAGTAGTGTTCTGCAGCCATTTGGTAATGGCCGGATTGGTTTGGCTGTGGGCCGCCTGCACACTAAGGAACAGGGACAGACCGGTGAGTATTTTGTTCATTTTCGGGGCTTTTCACTTTAGACGCTTAAGATGGGCAATATCCTTCTGAGGTGACTTTTTATGCTAATCGTTTTTCTTTTATAAGATACAAATATTATGTTTATTTACAGTCAATAGCAAGGAGTATACCTC
>CAMPKR010000352.1 GCA_946887345.1 uncultured Bacteroidota bacterium
GTTTTTAGGTTATAACTTTCTTTAACGAATTTAAGACTTATTAATAATAACCCGGGAACGTGGAACATATTGCCTTTTACAGACAGACAAATAACATTTCTTCCTCTTAGAGTTCGTACCTTTGCGCCCTTATGTTTCCCGAGTACGATGTGATAGTGGTAGGTGCAGGCCATGCAGGCTGTGAAGCGGCTGCGGCTGCGGCAAATATGGGTTCTAAGGTCCTGCTCATAACTATGAATATGCAGACCATAGCCCAGATGAGCTGTAACCCCGCTATGGGTGGCATTGCCAAGGGGCAGATAGTAAGGGAAATAGACGCCCTGGGCGGCTATAGCGGAATAGTGAGCGATAAGAGCATGATACAGTTCCGCATGCTGAACAAAAGCAAAGGCCCCGGTATGTGGAGCCCGCGCACCCAGAACGACCGCATGCTCTTTGCCCAGACCTGGAGGGATATGCTGGAGGCCACTCCAAACATCGACTTCTGGCAGGATATGGTGAAAGGCCTTATTGTGAAAGATGGACGTGCCTGTGGTGTGATCACCGGCATGGGGCAGGAAATAAAAGGCAAATCGGTAGTACTGACCAATGGCACCTTCCTGAATGGTGTGATACATATAGGTGAGAAGCAATTCGGGGGTGGCCGCATAGGTGAGAGCCGTGCTACCGGGATCACTGAGCAACTGGTAGACCTTGGTTTCGAAACCGACAGGCTAAAGACAGGAACACCACCGCGTGTGGACGGCCGCAGCCTGGACTATACTAAAATGGAAGTGCAGGAAGGCGACGAAGAAATAGTAGGCTTCTCGTACATGAACGTGGAACGTATAAAGCCGGAGCAACAACGCTGCTGCTGGATCACTTATACGAGCCCTGAAGTGCATGAAATACTCAAGACTGGTTTTGAGCAGTCGCCCATGTACCAGGGACGCATTAAAGGAAGCGGTCCGCGTTACTGCCCGAGTATAGAAGATAAGATCAGCCGCTTTGCAGAGCGCGAGCGCCACCAGCTCTTTGTGGAACCCGAAGGTTGGAACACGGTAGAGATATATGTGAATGGCTTCAGCACCTCGCTACCTGAAGATGTGCAGTATAAAGCACTGCAAATGGTACCGGGTTTTGAGAACGTAAAATTCTTCCGTCCCGGTTATGCTATAGAGTATGATTATTTCCCGCCAACACAACTACAGTTTACACTGGAAACCAAATTAATACAAGGGCTGTACTTCGCGGGACAAATAAATGGCACTACCGGCTATGAAGAAGCCGCCTGCCAGGGACTGATGGCGGGAATTAATGCCCACCGGAAAGTGCATGGTGAAGAAGCCATCATTCTGCAACGCAGCGATGCTTACATAGGAGTGCTGATAGATGACCTGATCAACAAAGGCACGGACGAACCTTACCGCATGTTCACCAGTCGGGCTGAATATCGCACACTGCTGAGACAAGACAATGCGGATCTGCGCCTTACCGAGTTGGGGCATAAAATAGGATTGGCTACCGATGAGCGCCTGGGACTGATGCGAGAGAAACAAACATCGGTAAGCAGGATAAAAGAAATACTCGCAGAATTCCCCGTGGAACCCGCAATGGCCAATTCCTTCCTGGAAGAAAATAATTCAGCTCCGCTGAATGAGCGGGCGAGAGCCATGAAGATCCTGCTTCGCCCGGGAATAGGATTGAAAGAAATGAATGCAGCCATTCCTGAGCTGGCCACAGCAATTGGCACTACAGATACACTGGCGATGGAGCAGGCAGAGATACAAGTGAAGTATGACGTGTATATAGAAAAGGAAAAAGAGCTGGTGAAAAAAATGTCAGCGCTTGAAGATCTGGTTATACCCGATAGTTTCAATTATGATAAGCTCCATGCTCTTTCCAATGAAGCACGCCAGAAGCTGAGTCAGATCCGCCCGCATACACTGGGACAGGCAAGCCGCATCAGCGGGGTGAACCCGAGCGATGTGCAGATACTGATGGTGTACATGGGGAGGTAGCGCTTTAAGTCAAAAGGCAAAAGTGAAAGCCTAAAAGTGCAATGACCGGCCTTGGTTTTGACCTTTGAGTTTTGCCTTCGCCCGCCCGAAATAAGTATCACTTTAAGTCAAAAGGCAAAAGTGAAAGCCTAAAAGTGCAATGACCGGCCTTGGTTTTGACCTTTGAGTTTTGCCTTCGCTCGCCCGAAATAAGTATCATATCCACATTATTTTTTGTTGCGGAGTAGTTTGCGAAACTTTGTCGTGAACAAAAAGCCCCTTTAGGGGTTGGGGTTGGATACACGCGAAGCCATATATCATTACTGCAATTACCAGCCGCGCTGCCATAAGGAAGTCCGCAACAAACTCTATGAGCTGAAAGCTACCACCCCCGAAGTAGAGGAGATGATAGCAGAGCTCATTCAGTACAAAGTACTGAGCGAAGAAACCTATGCCCGTGCCATAGCCCGTGGAAAATTCAGGATAACACACTGGGGCAAAACAAAGATCATTCAACACCTGAAACTGAATAAGATATCAGACTACTGCATTCGCAAAGGACTGAGTGAAATAGATCCACATGAATC
>CAMPKR010000353.1 GCA_946887345.1 uncultured Bacteroidota bacterium
GTGCTGCATCGGCGCAGAAGTTAAGGTTCACTGATACGTCGAATAAATGGGCTGTGAAAAGAGCCAGCCTTTTAAATCCATATATATGCAACCAGAGTTCACAACGAACTTTTCTCGGGGACACAACTATTGGAGGAGTCTTTTATCAAAAACTATTTGACAATTCCGTAACCGCTTTCGTAAGGGAAGATACTCTGCAACAAATAGTCTATTACAGACTTCATGATGTCTGGAATTCAGGGCTGGATACAAGTGAGCAGGTGCTGTATAATTACAACTTACAACCCGGTGATTCAGTCGTACGGAACTGGGATCAAGCTTCTTTTACAGAACATATTTTAGAATTGGATTCCGTATTGATCGGTGGAGTGCTTCATCGAGTATGGAGAACTAATGTTTCGTACACCATGGAAGGCATCGGAGATGTGAGAGGTCCACTATTTCCCCCATTGCCGATATTCCTTGACAACTGCAACTACCTTAACTGTTTTTATACCAACGGTACTCAGCCATTGCTTAGCAGTTATGTTGAAGCTTTTGATAACTATAACAGTTGCTTGCTCAATACCAAAAATGTTAGCGAGAAGACAACACTTGCCAATGTCTCTCCTAATCCGGTCACATCAGAAAGTAGGTTGATCTTCCCCTACAATATTAAAAGCGGGATCTTGATCATATACAATTGCGTGGGGCAGGGTGTTGCAAGGGTGGCTATTGAAGATCGCGCTGAGTATCGTTTGGGTAAGCTTATAGGGGTGCACGGTATGTACTATTTCATTTTGACCGACGAAGGAACGCAGACCTCTTATAGAGGGAAGTTCATGTATTGATCTGAACCTTGTGTTATTTACGACTTGCAATAACACCTATAGGGCGGGCTTGTTTTTATGGCAAGAACGCGCTGTGTTCCCCCCTCTGACCTTGCAGGCAAGCTGCAAAGTCGGTCTCCCCCTGCCAGGGGGAGCGTCTACGCAGGTTTCATATTTATCTCGTCAGCTTCCAGAGTTTTATTACTTCTACGGCTTCTTTTACGTCGTGTACGCGGAGTATGCTGGCGCCTTGCTGAAGGGCTATGACGTGGAGGGCGGTAGTGCCGTTGAGGGCTTTGTCGGGATTAACGCGGAGGGGTTTGCAGATCATAGATTTTCTAGAAATGCCTGCGAGTACAGGTCGGCCGAGCATGCGGAAGGTGTGCAGGTTATTGAGGAGGGCAAAGTTGTGCTCTACGGTTTTACCAAAACCAAAGCCGGGATCGATGATAATGTCTGTAATGCCTGCTGCTGTGTAGCGGTCGCAGGCCTGGCGGAGGTATTCGCGCACTTCAGCTACCACATCATCATAGAGCGGATTCTCCTGCATGTTTTCCGGCAGTCCCTGCATGTGCATTGCTATATAGGGAACTTTGAGTGCTGCCACTGTTTCAATCATCCCGGTGTCTATACGCCCACTACTTACATCGTTCACTATAGATATCCCGGCGAGTACTGCTTCACTGGCGACCTGTGCATGATAGGTGTCAACCGACAGCCAGGTATCGGGGAAGTTCTTATCCAGTTCTTTAATCAGAGGTATGATGCGGCCCAGCTCTTCTCCGGCATCGCTGATGGCAGCGCCCGGTTTGGTGGAGGCTCCGCCGATGTCAAGTATGGTAGCGCCCTCTTTCAGCATTTGTTCAGCTTTGCGCAACAGGGAAGAGGTATCGCTCTCCTCACCCTTGTTGTAAAAGCTGTCGGGTGTGGCATTGAGGATACCCATTACAATGGGCTCAGATATGTCCAGCAGTCTTCCCCTGCTTTGCAGGCTGGTATGTATGGGTAAAAGTGTATTTTTGGCTTTCATCGCTACGCAAAGAAAATGCAGGATAGTTTAAGCAGCAATACCATTAGTATGAATAATACCCTTGATCAATACAGGACCGTCGTTAACCGCTGTAAGGACCTGTACGTAAAAAAGGCCCAGGACTATGGTACCTCCTGGAGGGTATTGCGCAGCATATCCATTGTAGACCAAATTTACATTAAAGCCTGGCGAATCCGGCAGATACAGGAGACAGGCGTGCAGAAAATAGGGGATAGTATAGAGTCGGAGTTTGTTGCGATAGTGAATTATGGCATTATCGCACTTATCCAGTCGGCCCTGTCAGGCAATGAGAATACTGAGCTGACAGCGCAGGAAGCCCGCAACTGGTATGAACTGAAAGCCAAAGAAGTAGAAGACCTGATGCTGCAGAAGAACCACGACTATGGGGAAGCATGGAGGGATATGAGCCAGCAGTCGTTTGTGGACCTGATACTGGTGAAGCTGCTGCGAATCAAACAGATACTGGCTAATGACGGGCAGACCATCGTGTCGGAAGGAATGGATGCTAACTTCTGCGATATTATCAATTACGGGATATTCGCGCTTATCAAAGCTGCTGAAAATTCATCAAATTGAAGTTTTAACGAGCTTTGCGTATTCTTAGCGCCGACTCTGCGTCCTTAGCGGTTGAACTTTAAAACGCAAAGGGCGCTAAGGACCGCAAAGG
>CAMPKR010000354.1 GCA_946887345.1 uncultured Bacteroidota bacterium
ATTACGGAGCGGGAAAACAAAAAACCCACTATCATTGCCAGGAAGCAAAAAATGGCAATATTGGTCTTGGTTAACAGTTTATGATTTAGAAATCTAATTTTGTCCACTAAGCAGCATTAAATTCAATAACGAACATAACTATTTTTTAGTGCAGGACAATACAAAACATCTGCTTAATGGCATAAAGGATGGCGATTTTAAAGCCCTCGCAAGAGCAATTACACTGGTAGAGAATGAACTACCGGGATATAAGGAACTACTGATGAACCTGTCAGGTACTGACACTGCAAAAGTGCTGGGCATCACTGGTCCGCCGGGCGCCGGCAAGAGCACGCTTGTAAATGCACTATTACATCATTGGACGAGTAAAGGAAAAAAGATAGCAGTCATTGCCGTAGACCCTTCTTCCCCCTTCAACTACGGCGCACTGCTGGGCGACCGTATCCGTATGATCGATTTTTACAATAACGATAATGTATATATCCGCTCCCTGGCCAGCCGTGGCGCACTTGGCGGATTGAACGCCAAGATAATAGAGATAACAGATGTGGTAAAGCATGCTCCTTTCGACCTGGTGCTGGTAGAAACCGTTGGCGTGGGGCAAACTGAAGTAGAGATAGCCGGCGTGGCCGACTGCACGGTGGTGACATTGGTGCCCGAGGCAGGCGATGCCATACAAACTATGAAAGCAGGAATACTGGAAATAGCTAACATATTTGTGGTAAACAAAGCCGAGCGTGCCGATGCCGATAAACTCTTCCAGAACCTTCGCATACTGGTGCATGAGAAAGCAGGTATGGGTAAAGAAATCCCCGTACTGAAAACTGTAGCTACAGAGAAAAAAGGAGTAGAGGAACTGGCCGCAGCTGTGGAAGAATACTTTGCCGGACAAAACAGCTTGCCCGGGAAAAGACTGCACTTACTGGCAGAGAAAAGCTGGCAGCTGATACAGGCAGAAAGGATGAGTGGCATTAGTAAAAAAGCCCTTAAGGAGGCATTGGAAAAAGCGCTGCAAAAAGATGAGTTCAATCTTTATGCTTTTACATCAGCCTTCAGTAGTGAATTATAATTTCTGTAAGCTTTCTTTTCCTACTTTTAAAGATTCTAAAGTATATAGATGGATATTTCACGCTTGTATCACACGCTCAGGCATCTTAAGGCCGAACAATGGCTGTACAGGGGCTGGTACAAACTGAAAAAGAAACTATATACTTCTCCCGCTAACATAAATATCCCTGTTCAGCAAGCGATAGTATTTGGCCACAAAGACCTGTACCATTTACACGGGGAGGAATGTTACGATTCCAATAGCAACACTTTTACTTTCCTGGATATCAGTCACAAGTTCCGGGGGAAAATCGATTGGGAATTTGAAGGCTATGGAAAACTATGGACTTACAACCTTAATTACTTCAACTGGCTGAGCGATGAAGGCATAGACATAGAAGAAAGGTTGAGGACGGTTCATAAATATCTGGATAGCAAAATGCACCTTGCCGGCTCAGAGCCCTACCCGATCTCGCTGAGAGGTATTCAATGGATCAAGTTCCTGGTGCGGAACAACATTTTTGAGAAGCAAATACTGGAAACACTATATAAAGACTACCACAGGTTGGCAGCCTTTCCCGAATATCATCTGCAGGCCAATCACCTGCTGGAAAATGGGTTTTCACTTTTTTACGCTGCTCATTTTTTTAACGACAAAGACTTTTACGAACCGGCTCATAAGATACTGGCTGGCCAGCTGAAAGAACAACTACTACCCGACGGAGGACACTACGAACTCAGCCCCATGTACCACTGCATTATCATGAAAATTTTGCTGGAGTGTATAGAATTACAAAACCTCTCGGACAGGTTTAAGAACGGCGCCTTGCATTTGCAGATGGAATATACTGCGCAAAGCATGCTTGGCTGGCTAAAGGACTTTGTCTACGAAGACGGAAGCTATGCCATGATGGGAGATGCTGCGCCGGGAATAGCACTGAGCGCCACAGAACTATTCAAGTATGCGGAACACTTGCAAATAAAGCCTGCAGCCAGGAAACTGAAAGAAAGCGGCTACAGGAAGTATACAGGCAGCAGGTATGAACTGCTGGTAGACGCAGGCAATATTTTGCCAGCCTATCAGCCGGGACATGCACATGCAGATACCTTTAGCTTCTGCCTCAACGTAAATGGTAAACCAATAATAGTAGATACGGGCATTTCCACCTACGAAAAAAATAAACGAAGACTGGAGGAAAGAGGCACCGCCGCACATAACACCATCTCTGTAGATGGCAGAAACTCGTCGGACGTATGGGACGGCTTCAGGACAGGGAGGAAGGCTTCTGTCAGCATTACAGAAGACAGCAAGCACAAACTGGTAGCTACCCATAATGGCTACGCCGACCTGGGCATAACACACGAAAGAACCTTTGAAGCAGAAAGCAGCAAGATAGTAATAAGCGACCGCCTGACAGGGTACAAAGGACAAGAGGCATATTTCCACATTCACTTCCACCCCTCCTGTATAGTAA
>CAMPKR010000355.1 GCA_946887345.1 uncultured Bacteroidota bacterium
GCCTCGTACGCACCAGCATCACCCCGGTTTGCAACACTGTTGATACCAGCCTCACCAAAAGCGGGCTATGCTTGCGAGCAAATATCACCGCCGATTTATTATAATAATAAAAGAAAAGGTGCTTGCGGGTATTGGTACTTACACTGCCCTTATGATATACAATGCTCTCAGCAGCCAGGACATTCTTATACCCTTTCTCTTTTGCTGTGTCCTGCCAGTCATGTTCTTCAGAATAAAGAAAAAAGCGCTCATCCATGAGGCCTATCTCTTTCAACGCCGATAGACGCACAAGCAAACTGGCTCCGTTCTGAAAATCTATCTCCTCATAGGGTATCTCAGTTTTCGCCCCCTCATTCCACACCCGGTTCTTAAAGATCAACTTTGAAACTCCAAACCATTTATAATATTTCACCCCGCAGCATTGTATCAAGTCTCTGTTGGTTCCATCAAGTATCACCGAGCCTGCAAACGCATTCCGCTCACTTTCATCCAGCTTACCAATCAGAGCGTCCAGCGCCAACTCCTCCGCCACCGCATCATTGTTCAGCAGCCACACATACTCTAATCCCGGGGTATTCATTGCTGTCCTCAGCAAGACGTTATTCCCCTTCGCAAACCCGCCATTTATATCCGACGCTACAACCGTCACTTTACTGCTATCTGTATCAAAACGCTCCAGGTCAGCCGCCGTGCGTTCCACGAACTTACTCTTTGTCCCCAGGTAGTTCTTGATCTTTTCCAGCGAATCGTCTGTAGAATTATTGTCCATTACAGCTATGTGCACATCCCCCAGGCCGATAACGCTATCTATGCAAGCTATTGTGTCAGCTGCATTGTTCCAGTTCAGTATGGCTATCAGTGTCTTCGGCATATTTACTTCTTCACTGCAAGCGCTGCTTTATGAGCATACAACCTGAGCAACCGGTAAGCATTGTATCCTTTCAATCTCAGTGGTAGCTCCGGCATCATAAATTGACGCAGCTTGATACCCGCTTCAACTATCCTATTTTTGTTACTGAGCATACTGGTATGGCCGAAACGGATAAAAGTCTCAGTTCCATCTTCCGGGAAGTACTTAAACCCCGCATCCGCCATCGTTGCTCGAAACCAGAAATGCCAGTCTTCATAAGATCTGTACGAAGTATCAAAATCTCCTATCTTATCCACCAGGCTCCTGCGCACCAATGGCGCAGTTTCCGGGATAAAATTATCTACGCAGAACGCCTCCATCATCTCCACCCCTCTACCCGATCTTTTCAGGTATTGATATTTATTATCCTCTTTGTTTCTTCCTTTTATTTTTTCCTCTGGTCTTTCTGTATGAAAGAATTGCTCATCCCCATACACTACATCTACCCCGCCATTCGCATCCAGGTAGGCTGCCTGCTTTGATAGCTTACCGCTGTCAATTAAATCATCCGCATCCAGGAACTGTAAGTATTCAGCCAGGCTATTCTCTACGCCCGTATTACGCGCGGCCGAAAGGCCCCTGTTTTGCTGGTACACGTATTTGAACCGTGCATCCTTATGCACATACTCCCTCGCTACCCTGCCCGTCTCATCCCCGGAACCATCATCTACCACTATACATTCCCAGTGTTCCATATCCTGCGCCAATACACTATCCAATGCAAAGGGTAAATACTTCGCATAGTTATAGCACGGCACAATTACGGATACTTTTACTTGCATTATTCGGCTTGTTTCAGGGCTTCGCTTTGTTTCAGTTCCAGCAGGAAGAACATTTCAAAAAACACCACCAATGAAAGGTATTCAAACATATAGTCAAAAAGAAGGAAGTACGCCATCAATATCCCGATAAATATCGAGTATTTAAGCTTCCTTACCCTCTTGACGAAAAACCATACATAAAAGACAAGAAAGAAGATAAACCCTAACACGCCATATTCTCCGAATATCTGGTTGATAAACGAATTAGGCAGGTGGCGTATGGAATGATATACTTCAGGTAAACCGTATATAACCGTAAAGACCTGGTAGTGGTTCTGGTGAAAGTCCGGCGAAATGTACTCCGGCAGCATCCTGAACACCCGCGACTTCTTATCCCTGTTTATATCTGAAGTACGCAGCGCCAGTTGAGAAGAAAACTCTCCCATACCTGCGCCCAGCAACATTCGCTTCGGCTCACTTTCAAGGTAGTAGTAGGTAAGCTCCGCAGATATCCCCTTCCCGTAGTTGCTTTTCAGCTCCCTGTTCTCAAACACCGACAGCGCCGCCTGCAGGCGCTTGCTCATTTCTTCCTGTAGCTTTTTAAGGGCTGCCATTTCTGTGCTGTCGCCCTTGCCAAACAGCGAGGTCATCATATAGTTCACATTATTCGTAGACACAAACAGGTAAAAGCACACCAGGAAGACAAGCTCTGCCAGTAGCGTGATCCGCATTTTCCTGTTCCTCAGCACTACCAGGGCAGCCAGCAATAGGAGCACCAGCATCATGCTGGCAAAATTACTGGTGGTAAAGCAGGCTATAGCCACCGACATGAACGATAGCA